>JBEPXF010000240.1:0-5391 GCA_041642075.1 Fodinibius sp. | reverse complement strand
TGTTCAGCAGCTTATCGGGATACTCCTTAATAGCCTCCTCCAGGGGGGTTCCGGATTCTACAGTCGGACCATACATCCCTCTTTTGCCCACTTTCATACCGGTGGCATTGGCCACTATCGCTTGCTCGAAAGAGATCTTGCTTCCATCGGCGAAGGAAGTGACCATAGAGGGCTTTTGTCCCCATTTTTTGGCAAACCCTTCCTGCGTTGTCGGGTTACGGTATTCATCCTGTAATCCCTTGATATTTCCACACAGCACCGGCTTCACCCCGATGCCCTTTACAAAGCGATAGAGATTCATAATAACCCCGGGCTGGTCTCCATCCGCATTGGTAATAGTCACACCATTCTGATCGGCATACACTTTCAGCAGCGGTCCCACCGTGCCATCCAGCTCCGCATTCATCAACACCACGTCCTTTTGATTACGGATGGCTGCCAGTACAACTTCCGCACTAAATTGAACAGCTCCGGTCACCTCGATAATTACGTCAACTTGATCGGAATTGCATAACAGCATGGGATCCGTGGTTACACATGACTTGCCTCCCCGGATGGCTTGGTCCATCTCTTTTTGAGAATGGACTTCGGCTATATTCCCCTCTTCAACCCCCGACTCTTCGTACGCCGTAACGGCTTTGTCCAACGTCCGGTTCGAAATTGCCACCAACTGCATCCCCTTTGCGGCCGTTTGAAATTGCAAAGCTATTCCTTTGCCCATAAACCCGGCTCCGACCATTGCAACCCGGATGGGATTGCCTTCTTTTTCCAGTTTTTCTAATGCGTTATCTACTATAATCATGGAATGTGTCCTTTGTTACCAATATTTATATTTATGTATTTACCAGTTTCTTAAAATCCGGCCAGGATTTATCTTTTTCTGACAGTATCCTGGGATCAACAGGCCAGTCAATATTAAAAGTGGAATCGTTCCACCTGATCCCTTTTTCGGCGCCGGGAGTATAAAATTCAGAGACCTGGTAGGTGACTTCCGTCTCATCTTCCAGCGTAATAAATCCATGGGCAAATCCCTCGGGGACGTACAGCATGCGATAGTTTTGCTCGTTGAGTTCAACCCCCATCCATTGCATGTACGTGGATGAATCAGGTCGCACATCTATGATAGCATCGAATATTGCCCCGCGAGTACAACGTACTAACTTTGCTTCGCCGTGGGGTTCCTGTTGATAATGCATGCCCCGAAGCGTACGCTTGTAGCGGTTGTAGGAGACATTTGCCTGGGCCACCGGGAAGTCAATCCCGACTTCCTTAAACTCATTGACACAAAAGGATCGCGCAAAAAATCCTCTTTTGTCCTCCAGCTTATCCAGATCGATGACATAGGCGCCGTTTAATTGTGTTTCTTTAAAAATCATGGTTTTTATTTTATTCAATTTGGCTGTTGGGTGTTATATAAACGGTCTGAATGCATGGCTCTCTTTACGATGAATTATGCACTCAGTGTTTTTGTCGATTTATGCTGCATTACATATTCAGCAATTCTGTCGCCTATTTCGAGGGAGGCCGTAGCCGCCGGAGAGGGAGCGTTGCAGACATGAATACTTCTGCCCTTGTAGCTGATTAGAAAATCATCCACCAGACTGCCGTCCGGGTTCAATGCCTGAGCTCGCACGCCTGCAGGCGAAGGGACCAGATCTTCCTCCTGAACTTCGGGAATCAGCTTTTGCAGGCTTTTTACAAACTCTTCCTTTGAAAAGGACCGGTACAGTTCCCTGAATCCTTCCTTCCAATGCTTACCGGCAAGTTTCCAAAGCCCCCCGTAGCTTAATGACTGCCAGGCGTCAGCAGCGTCGAATGAAAATTTAGAATATCCCTCTCTTTTGAGACTGAGTACCGCATTGGGCCCTGCGTGAATACTCCCGTCTATCATACGGGTGAAGTGGACCCCCAGAAAGGGAAAGGAAGGGTTCGGAACCGGATAGATGAGGTTTTTTACCAGGTAACGCCGCTCTTTCGTGAGTTCATAGTATTCTCCCCTGAATGGAACAATACGATGCTGAATATCAACTCCTGCTTTCGAGGCAAGCGTATCGCTATGCAGTCCCCCGCAATTTATCACATAATCACTCTCAAAGTTTGAATCCTGAGTGCCAATGTAACATCGCTTGATATCTGTGTTAATAGAAATAACCTGCTGGTTAAAGGAAATTTTCACACCGAGCCTTGTCAGTTCTTCTACCAGGGCTTCGGCCACTTTCTTGTAGCTCACGATACCCGCCTCGGGTACATGTAATGCCGCGATGGCGTTCACATGCGGTTCCAGCTCCTTCAGCTCCTCCTTTGATACCTTTCGGACATTCAAGCCGTTCTCCACCCCTCTTTCAGCCAGAGTATCCAAATAAGCTAACTCCCGCTGGTTGGTAGCAACGATAACTTTACCGCATTGCTCATAGGAAATATCGAACTCGCTGCAGAACTTCATCATCCTCTTACAGCCCCGGGTGGTCAGTTCTGCTTTCTTGCTCCCGGGCTTATAGTATACCCCGGAGTGAATCACCCCGCTGTTTCTTCCGGTCTGATGACAAGCCGCTTCCTTTTCCTTTTCGAGGATAAGAATAGACGATTCCGGACTTGCCTTCTTAATGGCATATCCCGTGGCCAGACCAACGATTCCCCCCCCGATGATGATAAAATTATTCATAGAAATTATTCTTAAACTTTTGCGTGTATTGATTGGTCTTCCCAGATGCGCCAGGGACAATCACTGGATTCCCATAAATCCTCCAGATGATTTTTATCGCGCAGCGTATCCATCGGATGCCAGAATGAATGATGTTTAAAAGCCCCCAGTTCTCCATTGTTAGCCAGTTGTTCCATGGGCTTCCGCTCCCAAACGGTGTCATCTCCCTCGATATAGTCAAAAACCTCTGGTTCCAACACGAAAAAGCCTCCATTTATCCATGCATTATCTTGCCGGGGCTTCTCTTTAAAGGAATCGATTTTATGTTCCTCGTATCCCAGTTTAAAGGTACCAAAACGGCCCTCAGGCTGTACCGCCGTAAGAGTGGCTAGGGTATTGTGGGCTTGGTGGAACTCGATCAGATTGGCTACATTGATATTACTCACCCCATCGCCATACGTAAGACAGAATGTATCGTGTCCCACATAATCTTTTACGCGCTTTAAGCGTCCCCCCGTCATCGTCCCGTTTCCCGTATCGATTAAGGTAACTTTCCAGGGCTCTACATCATTTTGATGAATATCCATCTCATTATTTTTCAGATCAAAGGTTATATCTGAACGGTGCAGAAAATAATCCGAGAAGTATTCCTTGATCATATATCCTTTGTAGCCGCAGCAAATGACAAATTCATTGACCCCGTAATAGGAATAAATTTTCATGATATGCCATAGAATCGGTTTTTCCCCAATCTCCACCATCGGTTTGGGCCGAACGCTGGTCTCTTCACTTAACCTGGTCCCGTAGCCTCCTGCAAGTATTACTGCTTTCATGATCTCTCTGAAATTTTTTGAAGTTGGATTTGACACTACATCAATAATTTTCTTGTGTAGTTTGCCATTTATTATTTACGTACACCAACAGTAATTCAAAAATTGTGCCAGATGAGATTTCTTAACCAGAATTACGCTCACTATGCTTTAAACAGTCTTTTTTTCCTATACTCTCTGTTTCACGAATTTTTTTTGCATAAAGCTGAGTAAATATTTCTGTAATAAAAACTAATATTACACGGTAGGATAAAAAATATGCTAACTTAATCCCCTATTCAGCTTTTTAAAACCTCGCACAGCGAAGTTGATTGGTGAATTTAAAAACTGCTCCGAATAATTTCTGGTTTGTTTTTTTAAAACACTGAGCTTAGAGGGATAAATTATTTCGCTGTCATCCCGATAACATATAACCGGTTTTCCGGAAATTTTGGCTATCTCTTTTGCTTGACTTCTTGAACTTTCGATGAATAAATCAGCTTTGACTTTTTTATATACATTTGCTTTATATTTCCCATGATTTCCAGCCCTCATTCTTTCTTCTCGCGTATGATAATCCATCATTACAAGATTATCATAAGGAATATTATTTCTACTTAACCATTGTTCGGTTATTCCCCTGTACTTTTCAAGACGGCAAGTAACCAACCAGCCGATTTTCCGCGTGGGGATAATATTAGGTGTTACATTTGAAATAAAATGCCGGTATTTATTGCCATCGTCATTTTCTTCTTCTGACGGATCTCTGCACAAAACCCCATCAATATCCACACAGGCAGAATTCATGAGAGAATGATGGAATAAATTCCATTCAAATACTCTTGGCATAGGCAAGATCTCTTTAAATGTATCAATTTCACCTACTGAACGAGGTTCTACATAAACGGCACCATAAGAGATCGTATATGATAAATCATGTTTATTTATCCGCTCTTGAATTTTATTCATCTGGTATCCGCTATGAACGCTGTCATCTACTACTAATATCTTGGAGTCCTCTGCTAAATAATTTCCATCCTTAAGTGGCCTTCTACCCGAAGACAACAGCTCACCGTCAATCAAGCTATCAATATCAGTGATAGGCAAATTGAGATGAAGTCCCAATATATTAGCAACAAGCAAACCACTTCTCGGGATACCCGCAATCACATCAAATTCCCGGGAAAGTTCTGGTATCCATGCTAAGATATCTCTATTTAATTCACTTATGCTCTTATAATTCATGTTTTTGTACCCTTTTACCTCGGATTAAGCCAATTATTTATGATCCAACTTAATTTCATCCCCGATTATTTTGAATGTTTTCAGAACCAGTATTCATAAAATTTGCTCGGACAAGTTATTTGGAAGTAACTACAGCAATGATGGTATGTATGATTTAAAATAAACAGTTAAACCTGGTCAGAGCCTTTTCTCTACTTGTTCACTTTTACAAAAACTATTATACACAACGTTATATTTTATAGATATCATTTAGTTGAACAACGTCCAAGCCTATTTGTACAACAAATGTACCAGTTCCTTAAATGTCTTTTATGTAATAGCCTTATTTAACGTATACTATGATCTTTATTAATCCAATTATAAAGCCGTTATTTCAAACTTTAAGGCCAGGATAGCAGGTGAGTCAAGAGTCCAGTACAGAAAACTTATGCTCTACTGTGGCCCGGGACCGTTTATTTCTGGACCGTTTAATTGGAGAATCAATAGAATCATCATCAACAGCCATATATTTTTTATTCGTACGAAGGATATATATCACCGCTGTTAGACGATGGTAGAGATACAAAAACGGATTCACCTTAGATTTAATTAAATCAGGGAGAATTTTTAACGTCCCTCCAAAAGCCTTAAGCAGGGCTATGCTCCCATTCGTCCGACAATCATAAGCACCGGTTACCCAATTTCTTCTTTTATCAA
>JBEPXF010000239.1:0-5398 GCA_041642075.1 Fodinibius sp. | reverse complement strand
GGAGGAGACTTTTCTTTTCAAAATTCCAAACAAATTCAAACTGCCCCAGAATAAAACCATAAAATAAAAGCAAAAGCTGGTAGGCAGGAAAAACAATGATAATCCAGGCTATGATTTCAACCCAAAGAGGAGTCTCCCCATCTATCCCCAGCCAGCTAAAGGCGGCACTTCGAACATAAAGTACGGATATTCCTGTTATAGAAAAGATAAAAAGGATAAGCAGGACACTGCCCAACGTTTTTACCCCCCATCTTTCTTTCATTTTTTCAATGAATTCTCCCATATAATTTACTTATTTATATCTTATCAAGGGCTACTTCAATAGATGTATCAGCAGCATCCAGTGTCTGTTCCAACATCTGCTTTGTAAGTGAATTTGCCAAAAAAAGCGACTCAAAGGGAGAGGGAGGTAGATAAATGCCATTCTTAAGCATGGCATGAAAGAAGGCTTTAAACAGTTCCTTATTGGTAGTATTTGCCGTTTCAAAATTAACTACTTCTTCTTCCGTAAAGAATAAACCCAGCATAGAGCCAACGCGATTCAAATGCGCCGGAACATCATAGTCGGCAAAAATTTCTTTTAATCCGGTAAACAAAAAGGTCGTCTTTTCCTCCAGCTCATCATAATGTACCGGATTTTCATGTAGTTCTGACAAAAGCGTGTATCCGGCAATCATTGCCAGTGGATTCCCGGAAAGTGTACCAGCCTGATAAACCGGTCCGTCGGGCGAAACTACCTGCATAACCTCTTCTTTTCCGCCAAAAGCGCCTACCGGTAAACCGGCACCAATAATTTTACCATAGGTGACCAAATCAGCGGACACGCCATAGCGCTGCTGAGCTCCCCCCTGGGCTACACGAAAACCCGTCATCACTTCATCAAAGATAAGCACAACATCATGACTGTCACAAAGCTCCCGAAGTCCACTTAGGAATCCCTTTTTGGGGGGAATACAACCCATATTTCCAGCTACAGGCTCTACAATAATAGCTGCAACCTCATCTTCAAATTCATTTAGCAACTGTTTAACTGAATTTAGATCGTTAAAATCAGCCGTTAACGTATCATTTGCGGTTCCCTTGGTTACCCCTGGGCTACTTGGCGTACCGAGTGTGAGAGCACCGCTACCAGCATTAATAAGGAATGAATCTCCGTGACCGTGATAGTTTCCTTCAAACTTGATCACTTTATCTCTCTCGGTATATCCACGGGCCACACGGATGGCGCTCATGCATGCTTCGGTCCCGGAGTTTACCATACGAATCTTATCTACACCAGGCACCATGCGCTTGACTAACTCCGCCATCTTAACTTCCAGTTCAGTCGGCGCTCCAAATGAAGTTGATTTAGCCGCCGTTTCCTGAATCGCTTTGATACCCGGCTCATATGCATGGCCCAGTATCAGTGGTCCCCAAGACCCCACCTACTCGCTATACTCTTTGCCATCAACATCGGTGAGAATCGATCCTTCGGCTTTTTCCAAAAACACTGGTGATCCGCCTACTGAGTTAAAAGCACGTGCAGGAGAGTTAACGCCGCCTGGAATTGATTGCTTTGCTCGCTCAAATAATTTTTTACTTGTTTCTAACATATTCTAAAATAAATTCTCTGTCATTTCGAGGACAGCGAGAAATCCGTGTTCTATTTCCTCTAACAAAGATCTCTCCCTTACGGTCGAGATGACTATTTTTTATTGTTCAATATCTTTGATGCTGCCTTGGCAAAATAGGTGGCTATTAAATCAGCACCGGCCCGCTTAAAGCCAACAAGTGCTTCCATCATTGCTTCTTCTTCATTAAGCCACCCATTTTCAGCAGCGGCCTTTAACATAGCATATTCACCTGAAACATTATATACTGAAACTGGCACCATAATGTTCTCCTTAACGGCTCGAATAACATCCATATAAGGTAATCCGGGCTTGACCATCACGATATCGGCTCCTTCCTGTTCGTCCAGTTTAGCCTCTTTAATTGCTTCCGTTACATTCGCCGGATCCATCTGATAGGTTTTCTTATCGCCAAAACCTGGTGCAGAATCCAGGGCGTCGCGAAACGGTCCGTAGTAGCTGGAAGCATATTTGGCACTATATGCCATAATTCCAGTGTACTCAAATCCTTCCTGGTCCAGGACTTCGCGCATGGCCCCGATGCGGCCATCCATCATATCTGATGGGGCTACCATATCGGCTCCCGCTTTGGCATGACTTACCGCCATCTTTGATAACACTTCAACGGATTCATCATTTAGGATTTCACCGTCTTCAACGATGCCGTCGTGACCGTAACTTGAATACGGATCCATTGCAATATCCGTCATTACCATTATTTGAGGAAACTCATCTTTGATCGCTCGTATCGCCCTCTGCATCAGTCCATCGGGATTAAGCGCCTCAGTGCCTTTGTTATCTTTCAATTCATCGGGCACCTTCGCAAACACTAATACCGACCGGATACCCACGTCTTTAAGCTCCCGGATTTCATCCATCAACAAATCCAGAGTATAGCGATAATAATTCGGCATAGAAGGAATTTCCACCTTCTTACTTTCCCCCTCCATTACAAAAACAGGTGCAATAAAATCAGCGGGTTTAAGATTGTGCTCGGCCACCATATCGCGGATAGCTGCATTGGCACGTAATCGTCGTCCCCGTATATATGGAAATTGTCCGTGTGTCATATCAATGATAATTGTTGAGACGTATCTTAGTACACTCTTATATTTATTATTTATTCTAAAATTCCTTCTTCTTTTCCATATGTAATCCAGTCAATAGGATTTTTCAAGCGATCAATAAGGTACGCCTCGCGGCTTCCTTCTTCGATCTCAAAATCATAATCCCATCGAACGCGCGGTGGCAAACTCATCAAAATCGACTCCGTTCGTCCTTCAGTTTTCAAACCGAATAAGGTACCACGATCATGGATCAAATTAAACTCTACGTATCTACCGCGCCGAATTTCCTGAAAATAACGCTGTTGATCGTTATAAGACTCATCTTTTCTTCGCTCAATAATGGGTACATAGCTCTCCAGGAAAGCACTGCCCACCCCAGTAGTAAACTGGTACCAATCTTCCGCAGATCGTTTTTTAGTAGGACGCAGGTAATCAAAAAACAATCCACCTATACCGCGCCCTTCTGAACGGTGATCGTTATAAAAATATTTATCACACTCTTTTTTAAACTTGGGATATAATTCTTTGCCATGTTTATCACAGGCCGTTTTCAGGACTTGATGGAAATGTACGGCATCTTCATCCCAAAGATAATAGGGAGTCAAATCTGCCCCCCCGCCAAACCAACGATCTCTTATTTCACTCATACCGGCATCATCGTACAGCTCAAAATAGCGAAAATTCGCGTGTACCGTTGGCACCATTGGGCTTTGGGGATGAATAACCAGTGAGAGACCACCGGCCCAGAACCAACCCTGTTCTACCTCAAAACGTTTTCGAATAAGGTCGGGTAACTCTCCATGTACAGAGGATATATTCACCCCCCCTTTTTCAAAGACATCACCTTTTTCAATAACGCGGGAGTGTCCTCCGCCTCCGCCATCTCGTTCCCAGTCATCGTGGCGGAATCGTGCCTTACCATCGATCTGTTCCAATCGATCACAGATCTCATCCTGCAAGTTACGGATGTAACCTTCGAATCGATTTTTGATTAAAGACTCATTGGAGTCCCCCTTCGAAGGGGGCGCAGGGGGATGATTTTCTATCCAATCTTTGATCGATTTCTCAACATTTTTAAGATCATTCATCACTTCATCATCTGTAAATCGCAAAACAGTAAATCCCTTTTCTTCGAGCTCTTTTTGTCGATCTATATCTTTATACCACTGTCTCTCATTCTCATGGGAATATCCATCAACTTCAATGATTAGTTGTAGCTTCTTGCACATAAAATCAGCAATATAATTTAACACCGGACGCTGACGCAAAAAGGTATAACCTTTCATTTTACTCGCTCTCAATAACTCAGACCATAGTTTTATTTCTGCTTTAGTTGAATTTTTTCGGAGCTTTCGAGCGAGCTCTTTCAAGTCTTTATCGTAACCGTAATTATCGTATTCAACTGGCATATTTGGATCATCCCCCTTAATCCCCCTTCAAAGGGGGACAAAAATCATCGTTTTATTTTAGTTCATATCCTTTAACCGTATCAACGAAAGTACGGGCGTTATCCACGGGAATATTCGGCAAAATTCCGTGACCTAAATTGGCAATATACTTCTGAGTTCCAAAGCGGTCGACCATACGCTTGGTTTGGCGACGTATCTCCTCTCGTGGCATCATCAGTTTTGAGGGATCAAAGTTACCCTGCAATACCACATCTCCCCGGGTAGCCTCACGTCCATACTCCGGTGTAATTGTCCAATCCAGACCCAATGCCGAGGCATTGCTTTTAAAGCTCAACCGCTCCAGCGCATACCAGCTACCCTTGGCAAACAAAATTACCGGAACTTCATCTATCGCATCACAAATCTCCATCAGGTATAGCATTGCCCATTCATTAAAATCTTCGGGACTCAGTAATCCCGACCATGAATCAAATAGTTGTACTACCTGTGCACCGGCCTCGATCTGTGCTTTCAAATAATCGATGGTAGCCTTCGTTAACTCTTTCATCACGTGTTGGGCTGCATCCGGATGCTGATACATAAACGCTTTAGCTTTTGCAAAATTCTTTGAGCCTTGCCCTTGTACCATATAACAGAAGAGCGTCCATGGTGCACCGGCAAAACCAATTAATGGCACACGTCCGTTGAGTTCTTTTCGGGTAAGCGTAATGGCTTCCATCACGTGACTGAGCTTTTCAGGCACATCTTCTGCAAAAATAGCAAATGCATCATCCACGCTCCGGATGGGATTATCCATCACCGGTCCCACGTCCTTAACCAAATCCACATCAATACCCAGAGCCTGTGGTATAGTCAGGATATCTGAAAAAATGATTGCCGCATCCGGCTCGAGTTCATCTATGGGCTGGATGGTAATTTCGCATGCCAGTTCAGGGGTTTCTACCCGCTCAAAAAAGGTATATTTTTTTCGGAGCTTCATGTATTGGGGTAAATAACGGCCAGCCTGACGCATCATCCATACTGGTGGTCGCTCAACCTCTTCTCCCTTAAGAGTGCGCAGCAATAAATCATTTTTTAGCTCTGGAAAATTATGGCTCATACAAATAAATATTTTTTTCTACTTGAAATGGGAACAGTACTCCCTGTTAACTTAAATTGAGAATCAATATTCTCCCTACTTCTTTGAGGGAGAACTTTCAACCTGATTAAAAATGTAGTCTGATGTAGTACGGAGAAGTACTTCGGTATCGGGTTGTCTGGCGATCTCTATATGCTGATCAGTGTACTCCTTTAAAGCCTTACCGGTTGTAGG
>JBEPXF010000238.1:0-5398 GCA_041642075.1 Fodinibius sp. | reverse complement strand
TGTATCATACCCGTCCAATATCCGGTTAAAACTTATTGAGGCCTTTTTGTATGGATAAAATGCTCATTTTATGCAATGGCGAACCCCCGGCTGCAAAATTGTTTTCCAAATATCGAGCGAAGACAGATTACTTTATTGCGGCTGATGGCGGAGCAAATATAGCACGCCACCTCGGATACAGTCCAGACGTAGTGATTGGTGATTTGGATAGCTTTGAGGATCGTACCGGGGATAATTTTGAAGTTATTCATAAACCCGACCAAGAATCCAACGACCTTGAAAAAGCACTGACGCTGGCCCTGCAAAAAGGAGGATCACATATCTATATTTTGGGAGCCACCGGACTTCGCCTCGATCATACGCTTAAAAATTTATCTGTGCTCAAACAGTTTAACAATCAGTTTGAAGAACTCTATCTCATCGATAACTTTGGTAAAAGCCAGATTCTCCCTAACTCCTTTTTCAAAGAACTTCCTATAGGAGCCCAAGTTTCCCTTTTCCCGCTCTCCGGTAAAGTAACAAACATCACAACCACAGGACTCAAATATCCCCTCAAAGATGAAAGCCTGGAAAATGGAGTGAGGGATGGTTCTTCCAATACAGTTGTTAGCTCCCCTGTCACGATCACTCATAAAAAAGGGGATTTACTCTTTTTCGAAGCTTTTTAACGGAGTTTGACTTCCTTTGAAAGTAGCCATTTTCGGAATATCTTTAACCCATTTTAATTCAACCATAGCCGTCCCTTGACTGAACTTGAATTTTCATTCCTCGACTGGGCAATAATCCTGCTCTATTTCGTATTGCTGGCCTATTTGACCTGGCAGCGCGACTGGGATCCTGACGATGAGGAGTCTTACCTGCTTTCGGGACGAAAAATGAGCCTTCCTGCCTTTGTTGCTACGCTTGTATCCACATGGTATGGCGGAATACTGGGGGTCGGGGAATACAGCTACCAATTCGGTATCTCACAGTGGCTGCTGTTCGGATTCCCTTTCTATGTGTTTTCCGCCCTTTTTGCATGGCTGCTTGCCGGCAAAATCCGGATGAACAAGGCCCTCTCCCTCCCCGAAGCAGTGGGCAACTTCTATGACGAAAAAGCCGGACGTTTCTCAGCCTTGCCCATCTTTATCCTTGTGAGCCCGGCTCCTTACATCCTCATGCTGGGACTTATTTTCCAATACCTTACCGGCGGATCGGGCGATTTTTTATGGTATGCAAGTGCCGTAGCCTTCTTTTCAGTGGCCTATGTTACCTTTGGCGGATTCAGTGCCGTTGTGCACACCGATATGCTTCAGATCGCGCTCATGTTCGGTGGATTTATCTCCCTGCTTATCTTTGCCGGGATGGATTTTGGGGGTTTGGGACAGCTTTGGAGTCAAATGCCGGACAACTATCGCGATATTACTGGCGGACATGATCTGCAATACATCCTGGTTTGGTTTTTTATTGCCCTGTGGACCTTCGTGGATCCCAGTTTTCACCAGCGCGCCGCCGCGGCCCAAAATCCCAAAACCGCTAAAAAAGGCATTTTTATCTCCATCCTGCTTTGGTCGATCTTTGATTTCCTGACTATGTTCAGCGGTATTTACGGATGGGCCATCCTGGGTCCCGAATTAGCTGAACCCGTTATGATATATCCCTATTTGGCCAACGAAATACTGCCCCTCGGCTTCAAAGGATTATTCTTTGTGGCCCTACTGGCGACCATCATGTCCACGCTGGACAGCTACCTGTTCCTATCGGGACAAACACTCGGGCGCGATTTCCTAGTAAAATTTTTCCCGAAAGTAAAAAACAATACGCTGACCCAGATGAGCATCGTCATTGCAGCTATTCTCGGAATTTTACTAATAATCGTCTATCCCAGTGTAATCGATCTCTGGTATATTATCGGCTCGGTGATGCTTCCCGGCCTCCTGATTCCAGTCCTGGGCGTTTACATACGCTTTTTCACCTTAAAAAAAGGCTGGGTCTTACCCACCATGGTCATTAGCATAGGTGTTTCCCTGCTGTGGCTTGTCATTGGCACTATCACTGCGGAAGGGAGCTACGAATATAAATTCCTTGGAATGGAGCCTTTCTATCCGGGCCTCGGGATCAGTATCCTATTTTGGCTGATTGGCAGAAATCCCAATGGCAGACTGCTCGAAGAAACAGAGTTTACCAAAGAAATTACGGAATAAGTTTACGTACTTTTGAGAATATGTCCCAAGTTCAGTTTGTGGATGGGGATAAGATACTTCATGGCGAGGGCATCTTTTTCTATATCCAACATGCCGGTCCCTCTGAAATCGACAACACAATGCCCATCCAGGCAGCGCACTACCTCTCCGATTCCATAGTACTCTGGACTGGGTCCATAGTACACTAGGTCCCCAAGCTGGATATTATTATCCGCCCGGCGATTAAAGGGATAGATAACCGGGAGCCGGTCAAGTCGATATGAAAGTTTTTTCTTCGTTGCCATGACCCCTAATATACGGGATTACAAACTGTTTTTTCCAATGACAAATTTTCGTGTTTCCCGGTCCGCTATCTCGATGGTAATCCAAAGGGCCTCGGGTGGGATGAGCGAGGCAATACGCTCCGGCCATTCGATCACGCAAATTCCCTCTCCATAAAAGTACTCCTCTGCCCCGATTTCCAATGCTTCCCGCGGCGATTCCATCCGGTAACAATCGAAATGATACAGGGGAAGCGTTCCCTCATATTCGTGAATGAGGGTATAGGTGGGCGAAAGCACCTCTTGGGGATTAATCTCTAGTGCTTCTGCAATCCCTTTTACAAAGTGGGTTTTCCCCGCTCCCAGGTCGCCTTCCAAGCAAACAATATCTCCGGCCTTTAGCTTCTTGCCTATTTTTTTACCAATTGATATGGTTTCATCGGGTGATCTGCTGATAATTTCCCTTTCCATTCAACGCCTGCTTCTGTTTCTAAAATATTGAATTATGATTCATCGCCTGTATTTATCCGGTTTAACTATCAAACATTGTTTTGGGACGCATGGTCGCAATGGGTAAAATCATTTCTTCCATACTGGCCCCGCCATGCAGGAAGGTGTCGCGATAACGATTCTGATAGCGGTGATAGTTCGTCGGATAGACAAAATAGTAATCCTCTTTTGCGATGATATAATTGTTCGAATGGCGCGGACTAGGCAGTTGAAATTCCACGGGATCCTTAATCAGCAGTGTAGTATCCTCATTGACGGTCAGGTTACGACCATATTTATAACGGAGGCTGGTAGAGGTATCTTTATCGCCATAGACCTTGGTATCGCGCAGCGCCCGAACTGCCCCATGATCGCTGGTTACTACAATTGTCACCTCTTTGTCGGCCAACGCCCGGAATATCTCCAGCAGTGAAGAATGCTGGAACCATGTTTGTGTCAAACCGCGAAAAGCAGGCACATCCGGAGCTATCTCTTTGAGTACATCCGAATCGGACCGGGAATGGACGAGCGTATCTACAAAATTATACACAAAGGTGCTCAGTGGTACCTGCAGATAATTGTGGATATTATCCATTACCTTTCGGCCGTCTTCCTGGTTCAGCACTTTTTCATACTTCACTGTTTTATCAATTCCCTTTCGACTGAGCTGCTTCATCAAAAGCTCTTCCTCAAATTGATTGAGCGACCGCTCATCTTCGCCCTGGTGCCACAAATCGGGATAGATATCCTCAATTTCCAAGGGGAAAAGCCCTGAAAATATGGCGTTCCTCGAGTATGGCGTAGCCGTGGGCAGGATGGAATAATAAAAATCGGTATCGATACTGTAATCATCAGTGAGCATCTCCTCAAAAAGCAACCACTGATCGTATCGCATACAATCAATTACCAGGAAAAGCGTATGCTGATCGTTTTTAAGATGGGGTAATACATACTCGTTAACAATATCGGTAGATAGCGCTGGTCGTTCCGGGGTGGACTGGCGCAACCATGACTGATAATTGTTTTCTATAAACCGGCCAAACATTTTATTGGCCTCCCGGTACTGGTCAGCCAATACCTGCCGAAGGGATTCTTCCCCCGATTGCAGATCAATATCCCACCGGGTAAGCTGACGATAAATTTTTATCCATTCACTCCAGTCGGCATCTTCGCGAATGCGATCAGAAAGCTTGTTAAAGCTGCGAAGATAGGACTGGGCAAATTTTTCATTACGTATACGGTTCCGCTCCAAAATCCGCTTAACCGTCAACAGGATTTGATTGGGATTGACCGGCTTGATCAAATAATCTGATATTTTACCCCCGATAGCATCCTCCATGATCGACTCTTCCTCACTTTTGGTAATCATTACGACCGGGAGCCCCGCCTGCAACCGCTTTATTTTATTCAGCGTAGCCAGTCCGTCCATACCCGGCATCTGCTCATCGAGAAAGATAATGTCAAACGGACGCTCTTTTATGAGGGTTACCGCATCTCCCCCGTTCGTGACCGGAGTTACTTCAAAGCCTTTATTTTCTAAAAAAATGATGTGGGGCTTGAGCTGATCGATTTCATCATCCGCCCATAAAATTCGCGTTGTCATAAAGGATCCATATTAATTTCTATGAATCCTTAAGTTTGACAAATGGTTTCAATTTTTCCAGTCGCTTTTCGCCAATTCCTTTAACCTCTTTCAACTCTTCAACACGCTTGAAACCCCCGTTATTTTTCCGGTAGATAATGATCCGTTCGGAATAAGCCGGACCAATACCCGGCAGGGTCTGAAGGGTCTTCTGATCGGCCGTATTAACGTTGATTCGCTCGATTAGTCCCTCTTCCGTCGCCTGTGATTCCGACTCTTTCTCCTCTTCTTTCGTGGTGATGGTATCAGAAACAGCCTCCATAGAAGGGCGTACTTCAGCGAGTGGAAAATAGCGATCCATCCTTTTTTTCTTTTCTGCTTCCAGCTGTGCTGTGCGTTCCCGGAACTGTGCTTCCAATTCCTGGTAGTATTCTCCAACAAAAGGAGTTGAGGGAGAGAGTGCCATATTGCTAACCGCCAGTACCACCAGGATAATCATCAACCTCACTATTGATTTCCGCTCAGCCGGCGTTACTTTTAACTTTTCCAGCCAGAAAAATAGTCGTCTCCTCATCTTCTCTTCTTATTTCTTGATGTTTTTATGAAGGTTCTCTCATAAGTAAGTACTATTTGAGGGCCAATCCTTACAACTTTATTTGTATTACATTCAAAATTATTGGATGTTTGCCTCCTGAAATGCAAAATACCCAGACATATCGTTATGATGGTTTCCCCGTTTCATACAAGACATTGGGGGAAGGGAAACCGCTTATTATCCTTCACGGATGGGGGAGCAGCGGACAAGTGATGCTGCCCGTGGCCAAACAGCTAGCTTCCCTGCGAAGCTGTTTTGTGCTGGATCTTCCCGGATTTGGTAATACTCC
>JBEPXF010000237.1:0-5422 GCA_041642075.1 Fodinibius sp. | reverse complement strand
TCCATTCCAGTTCTCGGGTTCTGCAGGGGGACGCCAGCGCAGGTCACCGACCGGTGGCTGTGCAAAGGGGATGCCTTTATAAATGGCAATTCCGGAATCATCAATTCCTTCTATTAAGCCATTTTCTATGGTCGTTTGAGTGAGAACCGAGCGCTTATCGGATTGGGCGTTGGACTGGGAGGCAGTAAGCATTAAAAGAAAAATCAATACAGTCGTACAAGAAGACCGTTTATTTTTAAACATGGTATTCAGTTTTATAATGAATAACTTCAGAGACAGCTATGCGACTGTTTTACGATTAATAGTTACTATTGTTACAATATGCAACAATAGTAATGATTTTTATTTTACGGTACAAACAAAAGGGTATAAATGAGCATGGAACAAAAAACTGGAAAAGAAAATTACGAGGTTGATTGGGAGGGATTTATGCCTGGGGTTGCTATAGATTGTGTGATCTTTGGTTACCATGAGAAGGTGTTGAAAATTCTAATCCTGGAGTATAAAGAAACGGATTTTTTTGCCCTGCCCGGAGGTTTTGTCCGAAAAGACGAAAATCTTGATGAGGCGGCCCGGCGGGTCCTGTATGAACGAACTAAACTTCGGGATATCAGCCTGAATCAATTTTTTACATTTGGTAGCCTCAAGCGCTTTAATCCAAAGCCGATGCGGATTGTCATGCAAAAAAACGGGCTGGAACCAACGAAAGATCACTTTTTGCTCCAACGGTTTGTATCAACGGGTTATTCCGCTCTGGTGGATTTTAAAGAAGCCAAACCCATAGCCGATTTTTTATCAGACAGTTGCCGTTGGTATGACATCCATCATCTGCCCTCTTTATTATGGGACCATGAGCAAATCATCCAAAAAGCACTGGAAAGTCTCCGGGAAAATATTGATCACCGGGCGGTGGGGTTAAATCTTCTTGATGATGAATTTACCATGCGCGAGCTCCGGAATCTTTATGAGACCATTCTGGGCAAAGAGTTGAACCGGTCGGGTTTTCATAGGAAAATGATTAATTCGGGTCGCTTGGACAGGATCGGGAAAAAAAATACGGGTGAGGCACACCGGGCTCCATATTTATATCGGTTCAATATCGAAGAGTAAGATTATCCTGTTGATTTGCCGTAATTAATTCCTGTTTTTAAACCAAAACCAATCGAATAAGACTTCTTAAAAAGTAGTCAATTTGATACCTTACATTGAAAGAAATTCAACGTATTTAATCCATATTTGTCGATGAGCTCCACGAAGAAAAAAGATTTAACGCCGTTGATGCGCCAATACCATGAAATCAAGGAGGAGCACGAAGGCGCCATTTTACTTTTCCGGGTGGGAGATTTCTACGAGACCTTTGCCGAAGATGCCAAGCTGGTGAGTGAAGAGCTGGGCATTACGCTTACCAAACGTAATAACGGCAGCGATCAGACACCCCTGGCCGGCTTTCCATACCACGCCCTGGACACCTACTTGCCGAAACTCGTGAAGAAAGGCCACCGCGTAGCGGTTTGCGAACAGGTTGAAAATCCCTCCGAGGCTAAAGATGCGGGACGAAAAGTCGTATCCCGGGAAGTGACGGAAATCACGACACCCGGCGTTACCATGTCGGAGAAGCTCCTGGAACACAAGCGGAACAATTACGCTGCGGCTGTTTACTGGGAAGGCAAAACGGCCGGAGTGGCTTTTTCTGATGTCTCGACGGGAGAATTTGCACTCAGCCAGATAAAAAAAGAACAGCTGCATGATTTGCTGCAATCGGTTACTCCTGCCGAGTTATTACTTCCGAAATATCTGAAAAATAAAGTCCCGGAATCGCTGTTGGACTATAACCTTACGTTTATTGAAGAGTGGGTGTATGAAGGAGACTATGGCTATAACCTTCTGACGGATCATTTTGAAACGCATTCTCTTAAAGGATTTGGGGTTGAAGACCAGGGAATTGCTCAAATTGCCGCCGGCGCACTGATGCACTATCTCCAGGAGACTCAAAAAGCGTCCTTAGGCCATATCAAGCGGCTGCAATCTTTTGAGAACCAGGAGTATATGGCACTGGATGGATCCACTAAGCGTAACCTTGAACTGACGACCACCATACAGGAGGGGCAAAGCAGTGAGGGTACATTGATTTCCATACTGGATGATACCATAACAGCAATGGGCGGACGCCTGCTGCGTAAGTGGATTATGCGTCCCCTTAAGCGAATGGGCCCCATTCGGAATCGGCTAAATGCCGTTGAAGCGTTGAATGTGGATCACGATGTGCGCGAAAAACTTCGTGAAGAGTTGGATCAGGTGGGCGACCTTGAACGGTTGATGTCGCGTATTTGTGTAGGCAGGGCCAATGCACGGGACCTGGAGAAGCTGAAGCTTTCATTGGCACAAGTGCCCCGAATAAAGATGCAGTTTAGCCAACTGGAGGAGCCGCTGTTAAATGATATCCGGGAACGGCTAAAGTTGCTGGTAGAAGTGCAGGAACGCATTGATAAGGCTATCGTGGAGGATCCTCCGGCCAGTGTCCGCGACGGCGGCATTTTTGCAGATGGTTTTAATGAGGAATTAGATGAACTGCGTGATATCGCCCGCAATGGAAAGAATTATATCAGCGAAATAAAAGATGAACTGGCCGCAGAAACAGGAATTAAATCGCTTAAGGTAGGCTATAACAAGGTATATGGCTATTATATCGAAGTAACCAATACGCATGCCGAAAAAGTGCCTGACCATTTCATCCGCAAGCAGACGCTGGTCAATTCGGAACGGTATATTACGCCTGAACTGAAAGAGGTCGAGGAGAAAATTCTTTCTTCCGAGGAGCGCAGTAAAACGCTGGAGTATGAACTTTTTGAAGAGTTGCGCTTGTATGTAGCAGAATTTGCAGAGGATGTTCAGCAAATTGCACAGGCCCTGGCTGAACTCGATTGCCTGCAGAGTTTTGCGCAGGTGGCCTACAGCAACAACTACTGTAAACCGGCTATTGCCGACGATCAGGTTATAGATATTACCAAAGGCCGCCATCCGGTAGTAGAGAAAACACTTCCGCCCGGTGATCCTTTTATACCCAATGATATCCATCTGGAAAATGAAGATGAGCAGATTCTCATTATCACCGGTCCCAATATGGCAGGTAAAAGTATTATCCTGCGTCAGACGGGACTGATCGTGCTTCTTGCCCAGATTGGCTGTTTTGTACCGGCCGAAGAGGCGCATATCGGGCTGGTGGATAAAATATTTACCCGGGTGGGCGCTTCCGATAACCTGGCGGCCGGGGAAAGTACATTCTTGGTTGAGATGAATGAGGCGGCCAATATCCTCAATAACGCCACCCGTAATTCCCTCATCCTTCTGGATGAGGTAGGGCGGGGTACAAGTACCTTCGACGGACTAAGTATTGCCTGGTCGCTGGCCGAATATCTGCACAATCAACCATCCGTAGCGGCCAAGACTCTCTTTGCCACTCATTACCATGAGCTGAATGAGCTGGAAAACATGTACGATCATATCGTCAATTACAATGTGTCGGTCAAAGAGCACGACGGCAAGGTTATTTTCCTGCGTAAGCTGGTCCGGGGTGGTGCCGACCACAGCTATGGTATTCAGGTAGCCGATATGGCCGGACTGCCGTCTATTGTAATCGAGCGGGCCAAGGAAATTCTCAAGAATCTCGAAAGTCATAGCCTGGATGTAACCGATAGCAACGGCACCCTCGAAGAGGGAGCCAAGAAAAAGAAAGCTGCAGTCAAGAAAGCGGCCCAGGAGCTGGAGAAGCAGGAGCAGATTACCCAGCCCTCGCTGTTTCAGGCCCAGCTGGATCCGAATATTGAAATGCTTATGGATAAGTTGGAAGCCTGTGATCCCAACCGAATGACTCCTATTGAGTCGCTGATGCTGGTTTCGGAGCTAAAAAAACTGGTGGATAAGAGTAATTAGTTTCCGGATGTCAGATAACGGCTGGCAGATGCCGGATTTCTGATTGTGGGGTCTTGTCCTAAAATAGGACTTTTGGGACTTATTATAGTACGTCCGGGTAACAATGGCGCATCTACTTCCACATACAGACCGTGTTAGGTCCCTGAATAAGTGTACTTCAGGGTAGGGAAGTTCTCCGCTTTACTATAGTGGGATGGTCTGGTTGAGGAAAGGGGTATAATAGCTCAAATTTTGAGCTATTGGTTTTAGATCAGTTACTGCCGCCCAAGTAGATTTCTGGAAGATTTGCTATAATTTTGGTGGCTTTCTACTCATTTCTCTATCTAAATATGTTTCCAGCGTGGGGATGAGTTGATCCCCTTTTAATGAGCGGTCCATTTCCAGGACAGTGCCGTCAGGTCCGATTAAAAAGTAGCTTGGATAACCACGCGCTCGAAACAGTGAGCTGTATCGAAAGGGAAGGGGCAAAACAGATAATGAGAATCCCCCATAAAACTGATATCTTCATGATGAACTTTTAAAGATATTTTACTATTAAATACAAGCAATAAATCCAATTTCTGTTGAAAACTTCTGCCAAACATATTGCAGACCGGATTCGGCTGATGATTGCGACCAAGCAGTTTCAGGTAGGAGAAACACTGCCTTCCACGCGTCAATTGGGGCAACAGCTGGAATCCAGTTTTCATACCGTGCGAAAAGCATATCATATTCTGGCTGATGAGGGCCTCATCCGGGGCGAGCGCGGCAAAGGCTTTATTGTAGAGCGGCAAAATACGAACCTGGATAAAGGTGACCGCTTGGAGGTAGGAGCAGAGAAAATCCGCAAGTTGCTGGAAGAACTTATCGGTTACGGACTGGATGAATCGGAGCTGGATGAGCTTTTCCAGGAGCAATTGAGCTTTATGGAGTGGCCCGACCGCATTGAAAGTTGCGCCAGTATTGGAGAAACGGATGAGCTCGGTAAAATGGTGGCGGATGCCATTAAAAAGGAAGTAGGGGTACGCAGCCGGGTGCTCAATGCCAATCAATATAATGAAACGGTGAAGTACGATGCGCTTTTTGTTCCGGTTCAACTGGTGAATAAGTTCCGGGAGTTTGCAGAAAAGGGGCGCCTGCTGCCGGTGGTATACAGTATCGATCCGGATACCCTGTTGTCGATTGTGGATCGTGCGGCTATTGAAACGATTGGATTGGTAACAGCTGAAGATCAGACCATCCCCAAGGTCATTGATGAGCTAAAAGTGAGTATTAAATTCGGCGGCTCTTTTGTAGCGGGAGCCACTTATGGGAAATCTTTGCCGTTGTTTGTGCGGGAGACTGATCTTATCTTGTATACCTCCCAAAGTGCAAAGTTAGTTGAACAGAAGATTCCCGAGCGAAAGCGAATAAAACTGGAGTATCGTATCTCTGAAAAAAGTGCGGAAACCATACGAGCGGAGTTATGGGATCAATAAGGAATTAAGAATTAGGAATTGAGAATTAAAAATTA
>JBEPXF010000236.1:0-5433 GCA_041642075.1 Fodinibius sp. | reverse complement strand
GAGGAAACTTGTAACATTAGACATTTAACCTTTAACTATCATTTAGGGTTTGTTGGCTTCATTATCAATATTTGTAATACCCCCGGAAACGATATACTTCATAATGCTTGTGGAATCAATATCCAGGGGATGAACTTTATCGGCCGGCACAAAATACAGATTTCCTGAGAAGTTGTAGGAGTGGGGACAGTAAACGGCAACCCGGTCTGTTATACCTAACTCGGACAGATCTTTTTGAGTTACAAATCCCATGCGCTGAATAGTGGAATCGCCAAAATCAACCATTACCGGTTTATCAAATCGTTTTTTATCACCGACAAAGGCCTCCGTCAGGTCTTTAAGGGCGGTGTAAATAATTTTGATGATGGGAACGCGTTTTAGCAGCCGCTCAAAGTAGGTTACCAAGGGACGGGTGAACGTAAGTGAAAATATATAGCCAATGATTGAAATACCAAGGAAAACCGTGATGATACCCAATCCGGGAATATCAATATTCAACCATTCAAAAAGCAGATTATTCAGTACTCGATTAGACCACACAATGGCTGAATAAATAATATATGCAGTGGCTCCCAGTGGAAAAACAAGCAGAAGCCCCCTGAAAAAATTGTTTAATATTGGACGCATAGGTACAGGCTTAAATTGATAATTTGGCTGCGTATCCTTTAAATACAAAGTTTGATATAAATTTGTAAGCGATAAGGATGAGTTCAATATTATTTTTTGCTATTTTCAACGAGCTGTAATTTTATGAACAAGTAAAAGTTATTTTCATGTCTCACAAGAGCTCTGCTCAGATACGTCAGGATTTTTTGGATTTCTTTAAGGAAAAGGAGCATTTGCCTGTACCCAGCGCACCGGTAGCGCCGAAGGACGATCCTACGCTGTTATTTACCAATGCAGGAATGAATCAGTTTAAGCCTATTTTTTTAGGGGAACAGTCCGGTTATAAAAAAGAAGGAGAAACCTGGAAGCGGGTTGTTGACAGTCAGCGCTGTATACGAGTTAGTGGAAAACATAATGATCTCGAAGAGGTGGGGCACGATACCTATCATCATACTCTTTTTGAGATGCTGGGAAACTGGTCTTTTGGGGACTATTTTAAGCGGGAAGCCATTCGTTGGGCCTGGGAGCTGTTGGTTGATGTTTGGGGACTTGAAGCCGATCGCCTCTATGCTACCGTTTTTGAAGGCGATGAAGAAGACGGGCTTCCGGTAGATGAGGAATCTATTGAACTTTGGAAGGAAGAAACGGGTATCAATCCGGATCATATTCTAAAATTCGATAAAACGGATAACTTCTGGGAGATGGGAGAGACCGGACCCTGTGGTCCCTGCTCTGAGGTACATATCGATCTCCGTCCCGACGAAGAGCGAGCTAAGAAGCCCGGTGCCGAACTGGTGAATATGGATGATCCCAAGGTGATGGAGATTTGGAATCTGGTTTTCATCCAGTTTAACCGTCAGCCCGACGGCACGCTGGAAAAACTGCCCGCACAACATGTGGATACGGGTATGGGATTTGAACGTATTTGTGCGGTTTTGCAAGATAAGCGCTCCAATTATGATACGGATCTCTTTGAACCGTTGCTCACAAAAATAGGAGAGCTCGCAGATGTACAGTATGGTGATGATGAGCAGACGGATATAGCTATGCGGGTAATCGCTGATCATATTCGCGCGGTGAGTTTTTCCATCGCAGATGGGGTTTCCCCCGGTAATGAAGGCCGTGGTTTTGTGGTCCGGCGTATATTGCGCCGCGCTATTCGTTATGGCTGGGATCGCTTAAACTTAAAGGAGCCATTCTTTCATAAGCTTGTGCCGGTACTCTCTAAACAGTTTGCGGATGTGTTTCCGGTATTGGATAAGCAAAAGGCCTATGTTAAGAATGTAGTCAAATCCGAAGAGCAAAGTTTCTTAAATACATTAGGGCAGGGGATCGAGCTCTTTGAAGAAATTACTGAGGATAAAGATTTCGTTTCCGGTGAAGAGGCTTTCAAATTGCACGATACCTATGGGTTTCCTATTGACTTGACTAAGCTGATGGCCCGCGAACGAGGGGTTGAGGTCGATGAAAAAGGGTTTGAAGAGCGCATGCAGGAACAGAAGAAGCGAGCCCGGGCTTCCGGAAAGTTTAATGTGGACCAGTCCTCGCAAAAAGACTGGATAACCGTTACGGATACGGATGAGTTTACTTTTACCGGCTATGACGAGTTGACTTCTGAGGTCCGAATTAAGGCGCTGCGTCAGGATAAAGATCAGCGGGCTATTATTCTGGATCGAACCCCTTTTTATGCGGAGAGCGGGGGACAGGTAGCCGATACTGGAGTTATTAGTAACGGCGAGGAACATCTGCGGGTTATGGATGTACAGAATTCGCCGGATGGTTATATTCACTTTGTGGATAAGCTTCCGGAAAATCCGGGTGGTCAGTGGCAAGCAATAGTTGACGAAAACCGCCGGCGCGAAATCCGTAAGCATCACACCGCAACTCATTTGGTCCATGCCGCTTTGAAGAAAACTTTAGGGGATCATGTAGCTCAGAAAGGATCACTGGTAGATGACAAGCACCTGAGGTTTGATTTCTCCCATTTCGAGCAGCTCACTTCCGGCGAATTGGAAGAGATAGAAGAAATGGTCAATGATAAGATTCAGCAGAATATTTCCAAGACCGAAGAACGTGAGGTGCCTATCGATGAAGCAAAGGAGCGAGGGGCGACGATGCTGTTCGGAGAAAAGTACGGAGATCGCGTCCGGGTTATAAGTTTCGATCCGGATTACTCGATGGAGCTCTGCGGGGGAACCCATGTGGAAGCCACCGGAGAAATCGGGTATTTCCGATTTATGGGGGAATCATCAGCTGCGGCCGGGGTTCGACGAATTGAAGCCCGGGTGGGTAAGAGTGCTGACGAATATCTTCGTACTGAACAGCGAATATTGGAAAGCATACGAGCCGAGGTCGGTCATAGTGAAGATCTTGTAGGAGATATTCATACTCTTATTGAGGAGCGAAAATCACTTGAGAAGGAGGTGGAAAGGCTGCGACATAAGCAAAGTTTATCTCGCTTGGATACCTTTATTAATGATGCTCAGGAATTGGATGGAGGCATTAAATTAGTGAAAGGGGAAATAGCTAATGCAGATATGGATCTGCTAAAGCAGCTGGGGTACGAATCTCTCGATAAAAGTCCGGAAGGTACGATTACTGTTCTCGGAAGTCGCGACGAGGACGAAGGCAAGGTTTATGTAATGGCTGCAGTAAGCGCTGATTTGATATCTGAAAAGAGTCTTAAAGCCGGCACTCTGGTTGGTACGCTTGGGAAAATGCTTGGTGGCGGTGGAGGCGGACAGCCAAACCTGGCTACAGCCGGGGGACGTCAGCCAGAGAAGCTCAAGGAAGTGTTTGATCAATTACCGGCTATTATTAAGGAAGAAACTGATTCCTAATTTTAGTATAAATAATCTTTTTACGGGGAAGATCTCAAATAGTATGGGTTAAGTACTGTTCAGAGCCAATAAGTGGGATTATAAAAGAGCCGGACAGCAAGAAAAATGGTACCCAAAGAGTAATAAAGTGAAAATGAAACGTTTTTTAACGCTTGATGTCTGTAATTTTCCAAAAAAATTAGGTATATTTTCAGACTGTAAAATTTGAGAAATTTCAATATTGACGGATGTTGTCATAGAAATATATTATGGCTAAAAATAAAAAAGAAACAAAAGAACAAATACAGTTTACACCTTCGGGGACCGGAATTCGTACCAATGGACAGATCGTTCGTAGTACAGAACTCCCTTCACCGACCAAAAAGAAACATAAATCACTGGGACTTTCCGAGGATGATGTGGTAGACATGTTCCATCAGATGTATTTGCAGCGGCGTTTTGAAGAACGTGCTATGCAGATGTATCAGAAGGGAAAATTCGGAGGTTTTCTGCATCTTTATATGGGGCAGGAAGCGATTTCAACCGGAACGGTTTATGCTTTTAATGATGATGATGATATTATCACGGCCTATCGCGATCACGGCTGGGGATTGGTTCGGGGTGTTTCACCCAAGGAAGGAATGGCAGAGCTCTATGGTAAAGTTACCGGATGTTCTCGTGGCAAGGGTGGGTCTATGCACTTTGCCAATGTTGAAGAACATTTTTGGGGAGGGCACGGCATAGTCGGTGGACATATTCCACTGGGTGGCGGTATCGCTTTCGCGAATAAATACAAACAGAACGACCGTGTAACGGCTTGTTTCCTGGGCGATGGCGCCGTTGATCAAGGTGTGCTTCATGAAGTCTTGAATATGAGTCAAAATTGGGGTTTGCCATGCATTTACGCCGTAGAAAACAATGGTTATGCGATGGGGACGGCGGTTCACAGACATTCTGTTGGAGAAATTTATGAACGTGCCCATGGATATGGCATGAAAAATGCCGTGATCAACGGCATGGACGTTTTTACCGTTTATGAAAAGATGAAAGAAATTGCTGAGGATGTACGTGAAAATTCAATGCCTTGGTTTGTCGAAATTCGCACTTACCGTTACAGAGGCCATTCGATGTCAGACCCAATGAAGTATCGAACTAAGGAAGAGCTTGAGGAATATGAAAAGCTTGATCCCATAGAGCGTATTAAAAATTATCTCCTGGATAATGATATCATCGAACAGGACGAAATCGATGATATACAGGATACCGTGGAAGATACGGTGATGGAAGCAATTGATTTTGCAGAAGAAAGTGATTTTCCCGAAAAAAGTGATTTGTATAAAGATGTCTTTGTTGAGGATGATTATCCCTTCCACACGTAAATACTGAAGGTGGGATATTGAATTCAGATATTTTAATTCAGCATCAGGTTTCTAATTGCTTTTATAATTGAAAAATAATTTAATTTCGAAATAATTCATTAAAAATGGCTGAACTACAATTCAGAGAAGCAATCCGGGCTGCCATAGATGAAGAAATGGCACAGGATGAAGGAATTTTTGTAATGGGTGAGGAAGTAGCCGAGTATGATGGGGCCTATAAAGTGACCGAAGGGTTGCTTGACAAATACGGTCCGAAACGGATGATTGATACGCCCATTTCTGAGCTCGGCTTTGCTGGAATAGGTATAGGTGCGGCAATGAATGGGCTGCGTCCTATTGTAGAGTTTATGACCTTTAATTTTGCCGTATTGGCAGCAGATCAGATTATTAATCACGCCTCGAAAGTGCGATATATGACCGGCGGCCAAGTTGAGGTTCCTATTGTGTTTAGGGGCCCAAATGCTTCAGCGGGTCAATTAAGTGCTACGCACTCAGTAGCCTATGATGCAATGTATGCTCATTTTCCGGGATTGAAGGTGATTTATACCTCCGAACCGGAAGATGCCAAAGGACTGCTAAAATCAGCCATTCGTGATGATAATCCCGTTCTTTTTATGGAGTCAGAGCAA
>JBEPXF010000235.1:0-5436 GCA_041642075.1 Fodinibius sp. | reverse complement strand
CATGTCCCCCTTTCCCGACCTGATTGCCTTCACCGGTAAGTGAATTGGCCGTATATACCTGCAATCCGGGCTCGGTTGTAAACACTTCCATAATGCGTCCGGTTTCGGGCTCTGTTAATCGAGCGGCCATATCCATTTCTTCTGAATCCTTATTTAGTACAAAGTTATGGTCATAACCTCCTACATACTCAAGCTGCTGATTGTCCGCATCAATACGAGCCCCAATGGATGTAGCTTCTCTAAAGTCAAAGGGCGTACCTTCTACATCGCGCAATTCACCGGTGGGAATAGCAGTGGAGTCTACCGGGGTATACTGATCGGCATTTACATAAAGCTCGTGATCCAGAATATCTCCCTGCCCTTCTCCTTTCAAGTTAAAGAAAGCGTGATTCGTCATATTCAGGAATGTAGGCTTGTCGGTGCTGGCGGAGTATTCCAGTTTAAGTTCATTATCATCAGTAACCGTATAGACAACACTCACATCAAGATTTCCCGGATATCCTCCCTCCCCGTCTTCTGAAAAATGGGTCAACCGCAGGGTCTGATCGTTTATTTGCTCAGCCTCCCATATTTGGTGCCTAAAACCTTGTTCCCCTCCGTGAATAGAGTGTTCTCCATTATTTTTATCCAGATAGTACGTGCTGTCATTTAGATTAAACTGAGCATTCGCAATACGGTTAGCATAACGTCCCATTGTGGCCCCAAGAGATGCAATGCCGTCAATATATTCCTGTGCCGTTTCATATCCCAGCACTACATCGCCAAGCTCTCCATTTCGGTTGGGCACCAGCAGGGAAACAATCTTTCCACCGTAGTTGGTGATTTGCACTTTCATACCTTCTTCATTCTCCAGGGTATACAGATCAATCTGCTCCCCATCGTGTTCGGTACGGAACTCAGACCGTTCCACCGGAACGTAGTTCGGGGATTGATCTTCGTTACTACAGGCGATAATACTTCCTATAATTAAAAGAGATACTAGTATTCGAATATATAAGCGCATAGAAAACAAGTTAAGAGGGAAAAATTATTGTTAGTTTATGACTTTCTAACTTTATGTTATGAATAAATAAATTTGTAACAGCATTTATAACATGCAGAAGGATTACTCATGTGCAGCGATTCTTTTATAAAACTCTCCTAGCGGCAAGGTACCGGTTGGCCCAATACTTTTGGTTCAATTTGCTGATTGTTACCCCACTTGAAGTTGAGGCGTGTAGGAATTCCCTTCCATCCATGGCAATTCCCACATGCAGCGTTTGTCGTCCCGTTCGAAAGAAAATCAAATCACCGGTTTGAATAGCACTCCGCCGGATACCATTCCCAACATTCAGCTGAGTACGCGTATTAGTTGGCAACTCCTTTCCGAAATACTCATCAAATACAATATTGACGAAACGAGAACAGTCGACCCCATTAAAAGAGTAACCACCCAAAACATAAGGAGTGCCCTTCCATTCACTATAAGCCTGTTCCAATAATGATTCGGTGGTATTCATTTTCGAGGAAACGCTCATTGCCGTGATGGAGCCTCGCTCAAACCCGGCTTTGCCCTCGGTTCTTTCTTCTTTATCCGAGGTTTGAGAATCATCGGAAGCTTGTGATGCTACCGGTTTACCCGTCTGGCGGGCCACCCCACATCCCACAAACAGGCATCCTGCCAAAAAAATACTAACAATATTTTTCGGAGAAATCATGATTTTCTTTGAATAACAACTTAAGCTGCCCTGTAAAATGATTTATGTTCAAAGTTTGAATTAAACCTCTTCCCCATAAAGGGTTATAAACCGTCATAATGTTTGTAGCTAACGGAAATAAAGCGAGGTAACTTGAAATTTCTGTATTGTGCTAATTTGTTTAAAACAATTACACACCTTAAAATCTAACTAATATTCTGTTTTAAACAAATTCGCTGCTTTTTTAACCTTTCATCTACTTTTCAAACACAAATTTATTTGCTTATTCCCCGTCTGAACTATAGGCTGGAAGCTAACGATAATCATCATTTTTTAGATAATATTTTTCACCAAGTGGTTTCCTATATTATATATAATATAATTTATATTTCAGCTTAACATTAATATGAAAAATAGATCCCATAATAATATTCGAAGTAACAAACATGTTGCATAATGTTGAATAAAACTTCGTGAATTCAAAATAAACGGGTATTTTTTCCGAGAGGTTGGCAGTTGACAAAAAGCACTAATTCTCCACGGCTGTATCGTTTTCGTTTTTTCTAACTCACTTTTATAACATCAAAGATTATTGCAGATATAGATTATGGCTGAAAAACCCGAAAGAAATGACCCCTGCCATTGCGAGAGCGGGAAAAAATATAAGAATTGCTGTCTTAATGAAAACGAATCCTCACTGATGTCAAATCTTAAGATAGTAGGTATAGTGATCGCAATTTTACTTGGTATTTTATTTGTTGGAATGACTCTGTTCAGTGCAGAAAATCCACCGGATTGTCCTCCTGGTTCAAGCTGGTCAGAGACACATCAGCATTGTCACTAACCTTATTCACACTGTGCAATACCAGCATATTCAGAGTCACGTAAATATCTCCACATTACGACTGAGATACTTCACTGCCATCGGTTTTTTATCTTGTCAATTATCAAATAAATCCACACGGTAAGGTTAAAAATTAATCTTACTTTATATTTAAATGGATCTATGAAAAATCATTTTCTAAGGAATCCACTAGGCGTATGCAAAACTTAAGTATTCATGCGGTTGTTAGTTGCTTGAACAAGATTTTAACGTGATATTCCTCATAGGAGATACCTAAACAGACTTAATTATAACTACAAAAAATAAAGTGCATAAATATATGCAACTTTTGGTAAATATTGACCATGTTGCCACATTACGCAACGCCCGCGGAGAAGGATATCCCGATCCCACTGAGGCAGCAGAAGTATGCGAAAAAGCAGGGGCAACAGGAATTGTTTTTCACTTGCGAAAAGATCGGCGGCATATTAAAGATGAGGATGTGTACAAATTAAAAAAGCAGGTTCAGGGAACGCTTGACTTTGAGATGGCGGCCACTAATGAGATGCTGGATGTATGCATTGAGGTAGATCCCCATTTGGTTACGCTGGTACCGGAAAGCCGGGAGGAACTGACCACAGAAGGCGGATTAGATATGGTATCGGTTTTTGAGGATTTCAAACAGCGGGTCTTTCCCCGATTAAGAGAAACCAATATTGCCACCAGCCTTTTTATCGATCCAAACAAGAACGATATCGAACTAGCAGCAGACTTAGGCAGTGACGCCATTGAGCTTCATACCGGAACGTATGCGAACGCCACAGACCAAGAGTCGAAAAAGCAGGAACTGGAGCGGTTAAGAGAAGGAGCGGTTTTAGCCCACGATCTCGGTATGAAAGTGAATGCCGGTCACGGACTTAACCTCAATAATCTGAAGCCGCTGGTGGAAACCGTACCCCATTTACACGATATAAGTATTGGCCATGCCTTGGTCTCTTCGGCCCTTTTTTATGGGTTGGATACGACTGTTAAGAAGTTTCTGCAAATTATGGAAAATGCATAACACCCAGATGGGAGCAAATTACGTTTCCCATCATTAAGTTCATTACCTATGGAAAATACAAAAGATCATCGATCCGGTTATGTAGCTATCATCGGCAAACCCAATGCCGGCAAATCCACGCTGATGAATCGCCTGCTCGGCAGTAAAGTCTCGATCACTACCCACAAACCCCAGACTACGCGTCACCAGATTCTGGGTATCCATTCCGAAGATGATCTTCAGATTATTTTTCTGGATACGCCCGGCGTTATTGACCCGCGCTATGAGCTTCAAAAAGCGATGATGAAGACCGTAGATCGCGCCCGTACCGATGCAGATATCATTTTACTGATTGTAGATGTAACGGATTATGAAGTTCCGGGACGTATTTTCAAGATGTTCTCCTCAATGAAAAACAAAAAGATTTTCCTGGTAATTAACAAAATTGACAAAACTTCGGAGCAGCAGGCAGAAGTCGTTGCCACCAATATTCAGGAACGATTTGATTTTGATGATACGCTTTTTGTTTCGGCCCTCAATGGAGAGGGACTCCAAAACCTAATGGATACCATAAAAGAAAATATTAAACCAGGCCCTCCTTTCTATCCAAAGGACATGCTTAGCGAACAGCCGGTGCGCTTTTTTGTAGCCGAAATGATTCGCGAGCAGCTTTTTCTGCTGTATCATCAGGAAATTCCATATTCCTCCACCATTAACATCGTGCAGTACGATGAACGCGATAATCTGGATTATATAAGCGCGGATATTATTGTGAACCGTGAATCCCAGAAAGGAATCCTCATTGGCAAGGGGGGCAAAGCGATCAAAAAGCTTGGAAAAAATGCAAGGGAGGTCATCCAGAAGTTTGTGGATAAGAAAATCTACCTGGATTTACATGTAAAGGTGCGGGAAAAATGGCGCGAAAATCCGAGCCACGTCCGTCACTATGGGTATTAAGCCATTGACAAAAGAAGCTCTCTTAGTTCCCATCTAATTTCTTGATTAAATATTATTTCCCATGAAAAGCATCTCCATTGATCTGCAATTCGGCTTTCTATTCTTTCTTATTGCAGTCATTACCTTGCCCGCTCCCGCCCAGGATTCTGGCGTTCTTGCTACCCAATCTGACAGCCTCCGGGGGTCCATCACCCCTCAACGCGCTTGGTGGGAGGTCGTCTATTATGATCTGAACGTGACCGTTATGCCCGAAGATTCAACGATCAGTGGATACAACGAAATTACCTACCGGGTTACGGACCAACCTGCCCGGCTACAAATTGATTTACAGGATCCGTTAAAAATTGATCAAATCAAGCAGAATGGAAAAGAATTATCCTATGAGCGTGCGGAGAATAGCTACGCTTATTTTGTGGATGTTCCCAAGGACCTGCAAAAAGACTCGCTTTACACGCTTTCTGTATATTACCAGGGGAAACCGAAAGTAGCTAAAAATGCACCCTGGGATGGCGGCTTTGTGTGGGCTCAGGATTCACTCGGCAATCCGTTTATTGCTACTGCCAATCAAGGACTTGGTGCCAGCGTTTGGTGGCCAAATAAAGATCACCAGTCCGCCGAACCCGATAGCATAAGCATCAATATTACGGTACCCAATGAAATTAAAAATGTATCGAACGGACGTCTCCGTGATACTACCCGGCATAATAATGGCATGACTACTTGGCACTGGTTCGTTTCCAATCCCATTAACAACTACAATATCGCCGTTAATGCTGGTAATTACGTGAACTTTAGCGATACTTTTGATGGCGAAGACGGTACACTCGACCTTAACTACTGGGTTCTGGAACAGAATCTCGATAAAGCAAAAAAACAGTTCCAGCAGGTTAAACCGATGATGCGCTGTTTTGAGGACTGGTTTGGACCTTATCCTTTTT
>JBEPXF010000234.1:0-5437 GCA_041642075.1 Fodinibius sp. | reverse complement strand
TCGACTTCTGGATATTTTTATTCAATTAGACAAATCCAGTTAAGTTATTATGGATCAACAGCGCTGGCAAAAGATCGAAAAAATCATCGACGTAGCACTAGAAAAAGAAGAGCCCCTGCGTGAAGACTATATTCGCAAAGCCTGTCAAGGAGACACAGATTTAATAAAGAGCGTTACCCAACTCTTGGAAAGTATAGAAAAATCTGCCAGTATAAACTATCTCGAAGATCCGGATATACATCATGAACTCAGGACCGACCTGGCAAAATCCGTGGAACAATATTCTGGTAAATCACTGGTTGGAAAACAGATCGACCAATATAAAATTAAAGACCTTATTGGCCACGGCGGAATGGGATCTGTTTATATTGCTGAGCGTGCTGATGGTATCTACCAGCAAAATATTGCACTTAAAGTGATGCGCAGGGGAATGGACACACCATCAAATATTGCCCGCTTTAAGCGCGAGCAGAACATTCTGGCAAAACTCGATCACCCCAATATAGCTCGTTTACTTGACGGAGGACTCACCGATGCCGGTTTGCCCTATCTTGTCATGGAGTATGTGGTTGGATCTCCGCTTTATACTTATTGTGATGAAAATAATTTATCAATTGACCAGCGACTGGATTTGTTCAAATCTGTTTGTGAAGCCGTTCAACATGCCCATAACAATGCAATCATCCATCGGGATCTAAAACCATCAAATATCCTGGTTACCGAAGAGGAAAAAATTAAAATTCTTGATTTCGGTATTGCCAAACTGCTTGAGCCTGAAAATCCGGAACAAACCCTATATCAAACGCAAACCGGTACCCGACTTTTTACGCTGGGCTATGCTGCTCCCGAACAGGTCGAAGCCAAAAGTGTAACTACTGCCACCGATACCTATGCCCTCGGTGTGCTACTGTATGAACTGATGACGGGTGCGCATCCTCATTATATTGAGGATAAAAATCTGAGAGAAATTGAGCAGATGATTCGAAATCAAACACCCCCACTCCCCTCTGAAAAATTCAGGGAATTACCAAAGAAACAACGGAAAAAAGCAGCCCTTAACCGTAGTTCTGAATTTTCATCACTGATCGAACTACTGCAAGGTGATCTCGACGCAATTGTTATGAAAACACTGCGCAAAGAGCGAGGGGAAAGATATAATACTGTTGAACAATTACTGGAAGACCTACATCGACGCGAAAATAACTTGCCCATTATTGCCCGGGAAGATACGATTAGATATAAGACCAAAAAGTTCATCCAACGCCACAAGACAGGATTAATTGCTATTGTCTCAACACTCCTTATTGTTGCAGGCATTGTGGGTTATTATACGGTACAGCTTTCCCAGGAAAGAGACATGGCCCAGCGGGAGACGAAAAAAGCTGAAGAGGTCACTGCTTTTCTTACGGACCTGATTGAGACTAATTATCCAGAAAATGCACAGGGTGATAATATCACCGTTCGCGAATTTCTCAACCGAGGATACGATCACGTACAAGGACTTGATGAATCTCCAGAAGTAAAAGCACATGTAATGCAGACTATGGCCCATACGTACCAGTCTCTCGGAGAAATTGACAAAGCCAGCACACTCATGGGCCAGGCAATAGAAATGCAGGATACCTTAAACATCCAATCTACTGACAAAGCAAAAGCATATAATTTATATGGATTGATTCTTCGTGATCAGGGAGATATGAATCGGGCAGAAGAAGCCATGGAAAACTCCCTCAGCCTATATCAAAGCACTGAAAAAACGAACTCGGAAGAGTTTGCCAAACTAGTTCGTGATCTGGCTTATATCAAAAGGGTCAATGGCAATTATGATGAAGCCATCACCCTTGCCAGACGTGCTCTGGAAATAGAAGATAAGATCTTTGAAGAACCTAATATCAGTTCAGCTGAAACTTATTATATTTTGGCTTCTATCTTGCGCCACCAAAATAAATATGAAGTGTCAAAAAAGAATCAACTAAAATCATTACAGATTATAGAAGCTGAAATTGACGGGTCTCACCCCGGGAAAGTAAGTAATTACAATAACCTGGCCATTTTATATGAGATCCAAGATAGTCTGAATAAAGCAGACTCCTATTACCGCAAATCTTTATCGATGGCAAAAGAGCTGTATGGATCCTCACATCCTGAAATTGCAAATATAACCAGTAATTTTTCTAAAGTTTTGTTACAACAGGGAGAAATTGATTCCGCCCAAGTATTAATTGAAGGTGCAATTGAAATTACCCGAAAAAACCGGCCGAAACATCCCCGTTTAGGTGAATACATCAGCGATTATGCAAATATTTATAACCATAAAGCGAAATACCGAAAAGCCGATTCCCTATATGACAAATCTTTAGAAATACTCAGGCTGAACTATGAGGATGACCATCCGGACATTGTGTCGGTATTGCATAATAAAGCCAGGAATTTGCATTCGCTGGAGAAAGAGGATGAAGCCACAAAATTATTAAAACAAGTTTTACAATTCCGGCAAAAGCGACACAATATTTCGGATGATGCTATTCAAGAACCACTACAACTGTTACTCACTATTTTGGATAGTCAGCAACAGACAGCCACGGCGGATTCACTTCGTCAGTTATTTTCTTCAGACCGATAAAACGAAGAGTAAGAATATTAGAAATCAGACAGCGGCAAAACTATATAAAGAAAAGAAATCCATAAATATGTTAGTGCCTATCAGAAACTTCTAACAAATAGCTAAATCTCTCAATACTGTCAGTCAGGCAGTCTGTATCCTATTAATTTACCAATAGAGGCTAATGCCCTCATGATAAATTTCGGTGGCTTTTTCGAAATAATCTCCTGCTCATGATCCGTAAACAACATGCCCATTAGCACGAATGATTTAAAATTACCGGGCGGTAAATCAACCCCTTCTTCTGTTGCCAGTTTGTGAAAACGCCGAAAAAAACGCTCATACTCCAACGCAGGTTGGTGTACGTTTATTAATTCCACAGGCTCCCTGTTTCTGAACGTATGGGGTGTGCCCGGTGCAACGCTGTGCTTTTCTCCGGCCGACACCTGTTTCCATTCACCTTCGACATTCACTTCCAGCACTCCTGAAAGAACTTCATAACTTTCCGTGGCCTTGGGGTGAACGTGCAGTGGAGGAGAATCTCCGGTGGCGCTTTTTATATCAAAATGCATTTCTAAAAATTCCCCATTCGTATCCTTCGTTGTTTGCGTAATTTCCCAGCGCCCGGGGAAACCACCAAAATCCAGAATCCTATTCTGTTCAATAGTTTCCATATTGCCAACATATTTTAATTTATTTAAATAGTGATAAGTATATCTGTTAAAATTATACCTGTTTCAAAGAAAGAAATAAATGACCTTATTTATAGGCTACAACCGCACTTGACGGACCGGCCAAGGGTATAATCCCGGAAGAAGTATATCCCACATCCTCGCACCAGTTACTGAATTCATTAAAGGTAAAATCAAAACCTTCTCGTGTCTCGATCAACATGTTAAGGGACATAGTCAGTCCAAACACATTTTCGGACCGGTCGTTATCAATAATGTTTTCGATCACAATACAGGCTCCACCTTCAGGGAGGCTATTATACGCTTTTTCAAGCAGGTTTACCTTCCCATCCAATCCCCAATCATGTAAAACATTGCCCATCGTAATAATATCAGCCTCCGGAAATTTATCTTCCCAGAAATCACCGGCTATCGACTGCAACCCGTCTTCCATGTCCCACTTTTTTATTTTTTCCTCCGCGATGGATGCTACCTTCGGCAGATCGATCGTGATGCATTCCATATGCTCGTGTTCACTTGCCACCTGCAAGCTTAATTCACCATCGGCGCCTCCCATATCACAAAGGGTGTTATAGGATGAAAAATCAAATTTGTGGACCAGCGCCTTAAAGTTACCCATTTGGATACCGGCCATTGCCCGCGTCATTTGTTGTAATCGGTCTTCATCTTCATAAAGCAATTCGAAAAAGTCGGTATTTTTGTGTTTGATTTCGTTTTGGGGATTTCCTGTTTTTAAAGCTTCCTCGAGGTCACTCCAAAAAGGATACAGGCGATCATTTGCCATTTCCAGAATTCCCCCTATATAGCCTCTTTTATTTTGGTCCAGAAATCGATCTGAATCCGGAGAATTACTGTAAATGGCATTGTCTTTAAATCCTTCCCGCTTTAGAAATCCGAGAGCAACCAGGGCATCCAGCCAGTCAAAAAGTCCACGGCCATCCAGATCAAACTCCTTGCGGATCTGTTCTGCCGTCATCGGTGTTTGGGCCAGTTTGGAAAACAGTCCCATTTTAACGGCACTTAGCAGAACCTTAGAGCTCCAAAAGCCAAATCCTACTTTCATGATTTTTTGGGGCGTTATCCGTTTCTGTTCCTCTATCTGTTTTATTTCTGCCTCTCTATCCATAATTAGCTAACTCCTTGTTTTTATGTTTATATTACTCTATCTCGTCAGGGAAGTAACACCTGCAACGGCTTTCACACCCCTGCAGGCGGAAGACAAATAAACTTTTTAATGTTGACCTTGATTCACTCTTGGATTTGTTGAGTGGGATACACCTTCAGGATTGTCATACCATACCCAGGCATGGAGCGTCCAGGCATGGATTTCATGTTCATGATGCCAAGTATCACCGTCTACACCGGGAAACTTGCCATCAAGATCAGATTGATCCTCAATCAAATCTTCCGGAATTAGATATTCAACCGCCACCAATCGTCGCTTGCTGTCATCGGCCGGATTGTCAACGTACACGAGCGCCTCTGGCTGGGTCGGTATAACTTCTGCATCCATCAGGCTCTCCTTTACGTAATGGTAGCCCATTCCCGGAACAAACGGACTGACTTGTACATAGCCCGCTTCTCCAGCTTGTTTAACATCATGATATTGAGCTGTCGCCCTTCGGACCTGTGCTAATGTTGCACGCAAGTCGGAATCCAAATCCGGCTGCACTACATCCCCATTAGAATGACTGCCGACAGGTTCGAGGTCACTACTAGTAGTATCCTGACCGGGTGCCAGACTATCAGAACCGCAAGAAATAAAAAATAGTGTGGCTAAAAATAGAACCGATATTTGAAGTAGTCGTCGCATAGTGTGGATATCTTTTTATGGTTTGATATTCTGGTTTTTCACAATGCTTCTACATAGTATCCTGCGATAAATCTACCGGAACTGGTTCAAATTGAAATTTGAGAAAACAAATTGATCGATAAAAATCTCAAATAGCACTTTATAAACGTATAAAACTAGCCTATCACCTGCCTCCCTAACCATTCTTGAATATCCATTTACAAAGGCCTACGTTTCTAATAAGAAGAATTTGGGGTATAATTTCTGGGAAAGTATCTACAATAATGAGAGAAAAGTCAGAGGTCACCAATCTTTTATTAAAAATTCAACAGGGCAATGATGAAGCCTATG
>JBEPXF010000233.1:0-5444 GCA_041642075.1 Fodinibius sp. | reverse complement strand
GGGGTACCTTCTGGTCTACAGGAGCCGGAGTCGAACTTATGAATATTGTTGATGTTGACTTTTTGGATCGTGTTAGAGTCCGTGGTAGTTACGGAGTAACCGGGCAGGATGCCCCCTTTGATGGTATCTCAAAGTTGCGATTTGGTCCTGTAGGGAATTTCTTTGTAGGAGGTGACTTCGTCCAGAGCTTTGGACCGGTAAGTAACGATAACCCTGATCTCAAATGGGAGGAAACCAGTGAATATAATATTGGGGTAGATTTTGCATTACTGGATGAACGTCTCTCTGGTGCTATCGAATATTATCAAAAGAATACAGACGACCTGATTTTGGAAATTGAAGTACCAGTACCTCCTAATCTGTTCCCAACCTCATTTTTAAATGTAGGAGAAATTGAAAGTAAGGGTATAGAAGCTAGTTTGGATTATGATGTCATTCGTAATTCAAATTATGCATGGAATACCGGAGCCACATTCAGTACTTTTGATATTACATTGAAGCAGTTTGAATCTGATGTGCCTCGTTATATGGCAAATGTTGGTTCGCCCGGTCAAAACAATACTCAAATGGTTCGGGTAAGAGAAGGAGAACCACTTGGACAAATATGGGGTCCCCGATTTGCCGAAATTGGTGAGGACGGTATATGGAGATTTATTAATGCCGACGGCGAATTAATTACCAGTGATGAAATTGCCCGAGAGGATGAAGCAGTGATTGGTAATGGAGTTCCCGATTTTGAATTGGGATGGACCAATTCTTTGAATTATAAAAATTGGGATTTCAGCGTATTTCTGCGAGGAGTATATGGACATGATCTGGTAAACAGTGCTCGTGTATTTTTTGAAAATCCAACGAACATAAGCACTTATAATGTAACGACTACTGCATTTGATATAACCGATCTGGAATCAGATCCGGCTTATTCCAGTTATCATGTTGAAGATGCGAGCTATTTGCGAATTCAAAATGTTTCTCTTGGATATAATGTGCCTTTACCCGAACAAAGTCTGATAAATAGATTGCGTTTATCACTTTCAGGAAGGAATCTGGCGACTTTTACAGGATACCAGGGGATTGATCCTTCAGTGAGATGGGATGATAATGGTAACCCACTTGCAATTGGTATAGAGCGACGTGACCAGTGGTATTCGGCGCGTTCCTTTACATTCGGGATTAATATCGATTTTTAAAAAATAATTTACAGGTAAACTATCATGGATAGACAAATAACCAAAGATTTCAAAAGTGTCTTTATATTGGGTCTGTTAATGTCATTTGTAGTAATGACCTCTTGTACTGATCTAACGGAGAATGTGAATAACGAAGTAACGGCTGATAACTTTTTCCAAACGGATGAAGAGTTTATTTCAGCTTTGGGGGATGCTTATAGCCCACTCACCAGTTATGGTGGTAACTTTGCTGTTACTGCAGTAAATGAGGTAACCAGTGACGAAATAGTAGTGGCCCAGAAAGGAGCTGACTGGGAGGATGGAGGAATATGGATCCGTCTGCACCGACATACTTTTCGACCTTCTGATGATATTATAAATAACACCTGGAATGAATTTTTCAGTGGTGTGGCTAATGCGAATAGATTAATCTTTCAATTCGAAAGTGTCGTCGAATCGGGTGATGTAAGCGAGGAAGATGCTAATGTCTTTATTGCTGAACTAAGGGCGCTCAGAGCATTCTACTACTATATGCTCTTGGATAACTTTGGCAACGTTCCCATTGTAACTAGTTTTGAACAGGATCCGGCAGAAACGGCTCAACCGAGCAATAATTTCCAGGAAGGCCGGCAGGCCGTATTTGAGTTTGTTGAGTCCGAACTACTCGATGTTTTGGACTTAGTGGATACGGATGTAAGCGCAACTATTGGTCGAGTTAACAAATGGGTTGTGCACATGACCTTGGCAAAATTGTATCTGAATGCTGAGGTCTATATAGGAGAGTCCCACTGGGACGAAGTGGTAACCCATACTAATGCCATTATAGATTCAGGGAACTATAACCTGATGGCTAATTATGCCGACAATTTTTCTGTAGATAATACAGGCTCTCCGGAACATATCTTTACTATACCTTTTGATGAAGTGTTCCTCCAAGGTTTTAATCTCCATGTAATGACGAACCATATATTAAGCCAGCCCGCCTTTGATTTTGGGACACAACCTTGGAATGGTTTCCAAACGGTAGCGGATTTTTATGGATCCTATATTGATTCGGAACAAAATCCGGGTCCACAGGGTGATGTCGTAGGACTTGATCCCGAAGGCTCTACGGTTACGGGTACACTTGATGATAGATTGGATAATTTCCTGGTAGGTCCTTTGCTTGATCTTGAGGGTAACCAAATCGAAGATGATGGAGTGCTTCCAAGCGATCCCGATGGACCGCCTATTACGCACACACCTTACATTAACGAATTGGCACCTGACGGATGGCGACAGGCCGGAGCACGTATTGCAAAGTATGAGATGGAGATTGGTCTCTCGGGTTCAAATATGAATAACGATATGGTAATATATCGTTATTCTGATGTACTCTTAATGAAGGCAGAAGCATTATGGCGGATGAATCCCAATGATCCTGAGGCTCTGATGTTAGTCAATCAGGTTCGGGAAAGAGCAAATGTAGACCCTTTTACATCCCTTGATGCCGACAAGCTTCTCGCTGAACGGGGCCGGGAAATGTTCTATGAAGTAGTGCGAAGACAGGATTTGGTTCGTTTCGAGGGAGAAACGGAAGAAACACGTTTTAATGATCGTTGGTGGGAGAAAGATCCATCCGATCCCTTTAGGAATATATTTCCCATTCCACAAAACCAATTGGAAGCGAATTCAAATCTGGTTCAAAATCCAGGCTATTAAGTATTTCAACAAAACGTAACGCTTTTGAAGCATCCCGAATTACTTTGGGATGCTTCTTTTTTTTAAGTTCTAGTGCTTTAAAGACAATATTATAATTTTAAAAGGGTAATATAAATTGATTTTTTTGGGCTGGGAAGGAGTTAGAAAATTATTCACAGAATACCTGTTAGAGGTATTAATATTAAATCAACAGTATAAGTAGTTACGGTAGTTGCTTTCTTAATGAAATCTCCTCTTAACTGGATGCGAACTTTTTTTAAATTTTTTCTTGTATCTGTCATTTCATTTGGTGCTATTCAGTGTACTACTTCAGAGTCTGAGGATGACACCTTGTTCAAGAAGCTTTCTTCATCGGAAATAGGAATTCATTTTGAAAATACACTATCTCCTACCGAAGAATTAAACATGTACACTTTTCGTAATTTTTATAATGGGGGCGGGGTGGGAGTCGGAGATATTAATAATGACGGTCTGCCGGATTTGTTCTTTGCTGGAAATATGGTTCCTAATAAACTCTATCTCAATAAAGGTAACTTTGAGTTTGAGGATATTGCTGAAAAGGCGGGAGTATCCTCAGGTGGAGTATGGACAACCGGCGTCAGCTTTGTTGATATAAATAGTGATGGATTATTGGATATCTATATAACAAAATCGGGACCTCCTGAAGGTAAGAACCGACACAATGAGCTTTTTATTAATAATGGAGACCTGACTTTTTCTGAAAAAGCTGAAGAGTATGGATTGGATGAAGTAGGATTATCCACACACGCCATTTTTTTTGATTATGATAGGGACGGCGACTTGGATATGTATTTACTCAACAATTCATTCGATGTTTTTGGGGAATATAAAAGCGTAACAGGTGAACGGCGCCAAATTCCGGATCCTGATGGAGGTAGTAAGTTATTTCAGAATAACGATGGTTACTTTGAAGATGTTACCGAAGAAGCCGGAATATATAGCAGTGAAATAGGTTTCGGGCTGAGCGCTTCCGTTGGTGATCTAAATAAAGATGGCTGGCCGGATATCTACGTGGCCAATGACTTCTTTGAACGTGATTATCTTTATCTGAATAACCAGGATGGGACCTTTCGTGAGGTACTTCCAGAGCAAATGAGAAGCATTAGTTTTAGTTCTATGGGATCAGACATAGCAGACCTGACCGGTGACGGGTGGCCGGATATCTTTGTGGCTGATATGCTTCCTTTCACAGAGCGTCGTCAAAAGTCAAAAATGACGTACCAGACGTATGATGAGTACAGGGAAGGCGTAGAGAAAGGATTCCATCATCAAGTTACCCGTAATACGCTGCAGGTCAATAATGGAGATGGCACATTTACGGAAGCCAGCAGGCTTGCAGGGGTCGAGGCGACTGACTGGAGCTGGGCGACGTTGATAGCGGATTATGATCATAATGGACACAACGATATTTATGTCACTAACGGGATTTATAAAGACCTTCTCGATCAGGACTACCTCGAATATGCGTCGAATCCTCGGAGAATACGGAATATGATCCAGTCATCTCCCGGTAATACCATTATGAATCTCTTATCAAAAATTCCTTCTGAGCCAGTAGGAAATAAGGCATTTGTAGGGACAGGGAAACTTTCTTTTGATGATCGAAGTGAACAATGGGGATTGGACTCGCCGGGTTTTTCGAGTGGGGCTGCATGGGCAGATTTGGATGGTGACGGAGCGTTGGATTTGATAGTCAATGAGGTTAATGGTCCGGCCCGGGTATATCGAAACCAGGTAATAGAGCAGTATCCAAGCCATAGTTTTTTAACAGTTGATTTGAATGGTGAGGCTCCCAATACTCAGGCGGTCGGGGCTCAACTGCACGTGTGGGCAGACGGGAAATATTGGAATCGAGAGCAGATGCTACAGCGTGGCTTTCAATCGAGCGTCGATCCCAAACTGCATGTTGGCCTGGGTGAGATTTCACAAATAGATTCCCTGCGTTTACGCTGGCCGGATGGCCGTATTAGCTATAGCGAGGACATAGACGTGCCGGCAGAATTGGAATTTTTTCAATCTGAAGCAGATACTACCAGGCAGGGATCAATATATCAAGGTCCACCTCATTTACCGGGAGAGCCCATCTTTGAAGGAACATCTTGGGTTGATATAGTAAATGACGACCGAGCAATTGAGTGGAGTCATAAAGAGAATAACTACACAGACTTTGATCGCGAACAATTATTGGTACATATGCGCTCAACCGAAGGGCCGGCTCTATGCAGCGGGGATGTTAATGAAGATGGAATAGAAGATTTTTATTTGGGAGGGGGACGTGGTCAGGCCGGTCAGTTGTTTATCCAGCAACAGGAGCGAGGTTTTGACAGAGTTACACAGGCCGCTTTTGAGCATGATGCAGGTTCTGAAGATACAGACTGTGCTTTGTTTGATGCCAATGGAAATGGGCATTTGGATTTATATGTGACCAGTGGCGGAAATTCCTATTCATCGGGTTCTTCAGCATTATTGGATCGGCTTTACTGGGGAGACGGCAAGGGAGGATTTGTTTCCTCAGAACAGCTGTTACCCAGTAAACAAAATTTTGTGAGCAGT
>JBEPXF010000232.1:0-5448 GCA_041642075.1 Fodinibius sp. | reverse complement strand
ATCGGGATGACCGAATCCGGGAACCGTACTCGGAATTTCTTCAGCCGTTGTAATTTCATAGAGTTCCTTAAAATTACTCAGCACCCCGGAATAATAATTGGTCCAAGGATACTGATTTTCTCCATAAGTCATCTCTGTAGTATAGGTACTTTGCGCCTGATACTGTACATAGAGGGTCGGATTGTTGAAGTAGGAACGTCCCCAGTTTGTAAAAAACTGGTTCATCCCACCGGCAAGCAATCCTTCTACATTTGCTTCCTGCGGTACGTCGTCATCCTGGTTAATATCGCCGAAATCGACGCTATCACAAGATGAAAACGTTACCGTAAGAATACATAAGAATATTGGTAATAATCTAAGTTTCTTCATGGTTAACATCGTTAAAAGGTTACTTTTACATTAAAGCCATAACTTTTCGTACCCGGCAGTTGTCCGTTCTCACCATATGTTTCGGCAAGCTCAGAAGGGTCCCATCCATGGACATTATCATCTGCAACAGCGATCATCCAAAGATTACGACCAACAACACCTACAGTGGCAGATTGGAGAAAATCGCCAATCCACTCTTTAGGCAGTGTATAATTAAGGCTTAACTCGCGAAGCTTCACAAAATCGGCGTCACGAATAAACGGTTCTGCAATAGTATTTGACTGCCACTGCCCGTAATAATCAAAGGCAGGAACATACGTATCGACTTCATTACCCTCCGCATCGACACCTGTTACGTGAACACCACCGCCGTCAGAGACAGGATCACGCTTAGGATTACCGCGGTCATTATTGTCAGCCGTTTCCTTAAGCAGGCCAGAATACTGTCCCCACTGTTCGGAAAGCGTAAAGAACTGACCACCTCTCTGAAAATCGATACTGGCGGTCATGCTTAACCCTTTATAGGAAAACGTATTTAAAAATCCGCCGGTCCAGTCGGGAAGTACGCTGCCGAAATATTTATTCTGCTGAACAGCATAAAGCCCATTATCATTAACAACGGGTTGCCCGTTATCATCTCGTCGGATTCCGGGACCACGTAACTGTCCCCATTCCTCCCCAAGTCTGTGATTTAACGAAACATAACCAAAGGCCGCCGTGGTATTGGACATTTCATAAGAATCCAGTCCCTCGGGAAGGCCGGTTACCGTAACACTATTTGTTGACCAGTTAACCGTTGCATCCCAGCGGAAATCCTGGTTGACTACCGGAGTTACATCCAGTGTAACCTCAACTCCCTCGCGCTCTAACGAGCCTGCGTTCGTCAGGTATTCGGTGTATCCGGTACCTGAAGACAGACTAGCCGGAACGATCTCATCATTACGCTCCTCCAAGTAATAGGTAGCAGTTAAACCTAACCGGTTATCAAAGAATTCCAGATCGGTTCCCAGCTCAAACGAAGAACTGAGGGCTGGTTCAATATTGGGATCAACAAGTGTATTGTCCGTAAAGAGTAGCGGATTCGCTTCTCCGGTTCTCGGATTTGTAAAAGGATCCTGTTGGAGTGAATATACCTGGTTAATGCGTTCGGCATCCACATCATTACCAACTTGTGCCCAACCGGCACGTAATTTACCATTGGTAAGGATATCGGAATCTAAGAACTCCGTAAATATGAAGGAAAGACCAACAGATGGATATCCATAACCATTATTACCTTCCGGCAGAGCAGAACTGTAGTCCTGACGATAGGTACCGTCAAGATATAAGAAATCCTGATAACCAATAGTTGCCTTGGCAAACATACTCAGGACTTTTTTATCCCAGTTGCGCTCGATAGGCACTACCTGCTCGGCAGAGTTACTGTAGGTAAATACATCTGGCATAATTAATCCTCCGCTTTGCCAGTTTGTTCGATCCATGTCAGCACTGAATCGTTTAAACTCTTCAATACGAACTTCACCACCGACAAAACCATTCACGGAGATATCTCCGAAATCTGCATCATATCGCAATCGAGAACCAAAATTATGCTCTTTGATTTGATCGCTGTATTCGCCGAATGAGTTAATCCACTCGTTATACAGCGTTGGAGCTGCCGAATAGGTTAAACTATAAGGCAATTCATAACGCCTTCTGTAATCTTCAGAAGTGGTACTGGCACTACCAACCAATTCTAACTGATCACTAATTTGATAAGACAAATCAACATCCAACAACAAATTATCGGTGTCACGATTCTCGTCATACCGATCCATCCAAGTATATGGATTATACCAGAAAGCGGGCTTGTAGTATTCTGACTGAGAACCACCAAATAATGCAAAGGGTGCTGTTGCCATGATACCAGGTCCCCAGTTATTCCATGAAGCATGGTATCCTTCAGGCGTTTCCAGATCCTTTAGTTCTCGAATTTTATCCATCTCCAAGTTCCGTGCGAACCAAGAGTTGAACTGTCCGGACGTCTGATTACCATAGCCGTCATCGCGAACTTCTCCTTCAATAGCCTGGGTAGTATAATTCACTTTCAGACCTACATGGAAATCTTCGGTAACGTCGTAATCAAAGCTACCGTTTAAGATCTGCTTATCTAAGTTAGAGTATGGCAGAATACCTCCCTGTGTCAGGTTGGTAAAAGCCAAACGGGTATTATAGCGATCCGTATTATAGTTAATCGCAAAGCCGGTTTTGTTGGTAACACCGGTTTCATAAAAATTCTCAATATTGTTTGGAGCAGCATCCCATGTAGAGGTTTCCCCATAATAAGGGCTGTCGGGATATATATTATGCCAAGCAATATAGGGTTCCCCGTCAAACTCAGGCCCCCAGCTCTCATCGGCATAACCGCTCACGATGTATCGCTCACCGTCTAGAGGCTCCATATACTCGGGATAATCTGCATATAAACCTTCTAAACTTCCAGCAAGATTACCCATATTAAATCCGTTTTCATAATCGAGCGTTACCCACTCAGACTCACCGGAATATCCTTTTCCGTACTTATTCTGGAAATTCGGCAGATAGGAAACCTTATCGAAGGTAGTTGAGGTATTCAATTCTACACTAACACCTGCTTCCTGGGTCCCTTTAGTGGTAATAATAACAACACCGTTCTCTCCGCGCTGCCCGTAAAGTGCCGTAGCGTTCGGACCTTTAAGCACGTTAACATCCTGAACATTATTCATATCCACGATATTTGGATCCTCAACCGGAACGCCATCAATTACATAGAGTGGTTCCGCCAAGTCATCCGTGAGAGATATCGCTCCACGAATACGAATGCTACCAAAGTCACCGAGTTTAGAGCCAGCTTGTCCAACCATTTGGACACCCGAAACCTTACCAGCAAGACCCGTTTTAATGTTCGCATCTTGAGTAACATTCAACTGTTCATCGGATACATTTTGCGTAGAAAATGAAACCGTTCGCTGGCTAACCTGTTCACCAAGTGCCGTAACTACAACCTCATCAAGCTCTACTCCTGATTCAAGTTGAATATCAAGAGTAGTACTTTCCTGATCAATGGTCACCTGCTGCTCGAATTCGGAGTAGCCTACATAAGAAGCTCGAACAGTATAAGTGCCATATTCAATATTCTCTATAGTGAATCCCCCGTCTATATTCGTGGGAGCTCCTCGTTCAAGTTCAGGTATAAAAACATTTACCCCTGGTAATGTTTCTCCTGAACTTGCATCTGTAACGGTACCGCTCAAACTACCGGTCTGGGCGAAAGCCGTACCGACAGAAAGAACACAGACCATTACTGTGTATAGTAACTTTCTAAACATAAAGTACCTCATTATTTATTAACGATTAGATTATAGATCAAAGACGAAAGGCGTAAAATATAACTCTTCCACAGTTACCCGCTTCAGAGTGAATATTTCCTGTACCCTTCCATTACTTAAAATTAGCCCTTAGGTAATACAAGCCTAAAGTTAAGATAATACATTTATTTCTTTGATAATATAATAAACATTGGCTGTCAGCGTTAAGGTAGTTTTTCTTAGCAAGAATTGAAAACATTTTTTTACAATAATTCCCCTTCTTTACGATATACTATAAATCGTAACACAATAAAACCTAGACATAGCGCAATGAAAGATAAAGACTTGTTAACTAAATATTACATGTGCAAGGTTAAATGTTAAAATCTGGAGAGTTTAAGCCATCCATGACTTAGGCAAGTGCCAAATGATTCATTATTGTTTAAAATTAACTTTAACCACTTCACTCGCTATTTATATAGATCAAATTGGAGCATGGCTGCAAAAATGGTATCTTTAGAAGCTTAAATTTAATGATGCTAAACAAACTGATATTTCATGATGAACGCAGCCTTTTTTCTGATGGGAAACCCCGATCAGGCCGGATGGATGAACCTGATTTTCCTGGGAGCTATTTTTCTTATCTTCTACTTTTTTATCATTCGTCCCCAGAGTCAACGCCAAAAAGAGATTAAAAAGATGGTGGATAATCTTGAAAAGGGCGATAAGATCGTCACATCCGGCGGAATGATTGCCAAGGTAAAAACTGTTGATGATGACACCGTATTAGCGGAAATCGATAATGGCGTCAAGGCACGTTTTAGAAAAAGTGCTATAACTGACGTCAATCCCAATCAAAATGATTAAGCATTCAGGCTATGTCCGGTGATATTACATTCGATAGCATTGAATCGGCTATCGAAGACATAAAACAGGGCCGCATGGTTATCGTTGCAGATGACGAAGACCGTGAAAACGAAGGAGACTTTGTCATGGCGGCCGAAAAAGTTACCCCAGAAGCTATCAACCTGATGGCCAAATACGGGCGTGGACTTATTTGCGTTCCTATAAAACGCGAGAAAGCATACTCCCTGAACCTCGACTACATGGTTAGCGAAGGTGCCGATCCTGATGAAGCTGCCTTTACGGTTTCAGTGGATCACCGGGAACTCACTACTACCGGTATTTCAGCAGCCGACCGGGCCAATACCATTAATGAACTAATTAAAGATGATGCTGATCCCGATGCTTTTCGCAAGCCGGGACATATATTCCCGCTGATCGGAGTTGAAGGTGGAGTCCTTCGCCGCGCCGGACACACCGAAGCTGCCATCGATCTGGCTCAGCTTGCGGGATTAAAGCCCGCCGGCATCATCTGTGAGATCATGAAAGATAACGGTGCCATGGCGCGCCTGCCGGATCTCGTTGAAATTGCTGATGAGTTCAATATGAAGCTCATCAATATTAAAGATCTGATCTCCTATCGCATGAAGAATGAATCCCTCGTGCGAAAGGTGGTGGATGTCAATCTGCCAACGATCTACGGAGAATTTACCCTTCATGCTTTCCAGGAACGCCTAACTGGCGACCATCACCTGGCACTGGCCAAGGGGGAATGGACCGAAGATGAGCCAGTACTGGTACGGGTACACTCTTCCTGCATGACTGGCGATATTTTCGGATCCAAGCGCTGCGACTGTGGTGAGCAACTTCACCAGGCCCTGCTTAAAGTAGAAAAAGAGGGCAAAGGAGT
>JBEPXF010000231.1:0-5498 GCA_041642075.1 Fodinibius sp. | reverse complement strand
CGACGATACCATCCAGGAGCATTTTAACGACTACGACTTCCAGGATTACAAGGATGAGGTGATCGACCTGTTAAAGAGAGTGTGTACCGTCAGTGTAGAGACCGTAAAAATTCAAGATCAGATGCGCGCGGTGACGGGGGATTAATATCTTCATTTGCACAAAGTCCCTCTTAGAAAAGAGGGACTCAGGGAGATTGATTGGTGAGCCATTACATTCAATCCTTCTGACTTCCTTCTCCAAGGAAGAACTCGTTGTTTGAGTTGAGGAGTCCCAATAGTCCCCTTTGGAGAAAGGGGATTTAGGGGAATTGACCAAGCAACAATCGTAAAATATGCTCTAAACAGTCAATCCTTTTGACTTCCCAGCCTACGCCGAAGCTTTTTCAATTATAGCAGCCTTCTTATAAAATGATTTCGTGCAGGCAGGCTTCACCAGAGGAACTCTTTGATACTATTTATGAGCAATCAAAAGTCCCTCTTGGAGAAGAGGGATTTAGGGAGATTGACTGGATTGAACTTGCTACATTCAATCCTCCTGTCCTCCTTTTCTAAGGAGGAACTCATTTATTATATTATCTTGAACTTGCTACATTTTGGTGGACACCGGGTTAAGTCATAGATTGCAGCTATAATCTATCGACCACAATTATGACAGAAAAAAGAACACGAAGAAGTTTTACCAAAGAGTTTAAATTGGATGTAATTTCTCAAAGTTATCAGCGAGATAACATCCGAGAGCTGGCTGATGAGCTGGGGATTCGTCCGGAACTAATCTACCGGTGGCGCTCGGAGTACGAACAGGCTCCAAAAGATAGTTTCCCCGGAAAGGGGAATCAGGTCTTAACAGTAGAAGCCCAAGAAGTGGCTCGTCTGCAACGAGAAAATACGGACCTGCGCATGGAACGGGATATTCTAAAAAAGGCCATTGGCATCTTCTCCAAGAGAAATGGGTAATCTACCAGTTTATGGCTGATCACAACCAAGTATTCCCCATTGAGAAAATGTCGGCCGTCTTTAAGGTCAGTCGTAGCGGGTACTATCGGTGGCTAAGCAGCCCGCCATCGGCAAGAGCAACCAAGAACCAGCAGCTCAACCGAGCTATCCACCGAGTGTGGGAAGACTCCGGTCGGTGTTATGGTTCTCCACGCATTCACCAGCAACTGCTGGCCGAGGGATGGTCGGTAAGCCGACAACGCATCGCTCGGCTGATGCGTAAGATCGGTATTGCCAGTCGGATTCGCCGCAAGTGGGTAGCGACCACCGATTCCAAACACTCGTTCCCCATAGCGCCCAACCTGTTAGACCGAAAGTTCTGGCCGGCCAGATTAGGACAGGTATGGGTAAGTGATATTACCTATTTGCCCAGCGAGGCTGGATGGTTGTATTTGACGACGGTCATGGACTTGGCTGATCGTCAAGTGATCGGATGGTCGCTGTCGAAGGGATTGTCTGCCAACCAGACGGTGATTCCGGCCTGGAAAGCGGCCTGCCAGCGACGGCCCATTGCCCGGGAGCTTATTTTTCACTCGGATCGTGGCATTCAGTATGCCTGTAAGGAGTTCACTGAAAAGTTGAAAGCCAGCAAATTGGTTACACAGAGTATGTCCCGGAAGGGCAATTGTTGGGACAATGCTCCAGCGGAGAGTTTCTTTAGGACGCTCAAAGCCGAACTGCGAGGGGATGGAAAATTTGCCGGCTACCAACATGCTCGTCAGAGTATCTTCACATTTATTGAATTATGGTACAACAGAAAACGGTTGCATTCGGCCCTGGCTTACCGGACGCCGGCCCAGACCGAACAACTACTAATACAAAACCAAGCGGCATGAATGACTTAACTCACTGTCCATTTTTTTGTAGCAATTCCATGCTTTTCCGGCAGTAGGGGTAACTCTAACTCCTAGTGCTAATGATGCTGACTCCTGGTGTCAGTGACACTGACTGGTGATACTAGCGGTTATGACTCTTGGTGTTAACGACGCTGGCACCCAGTGTTAATGATACTAACTCTTGGTGTTAACGGTACTGGCTCCCAGTGTTAGTAGTACTAACTCCAGGTGATAGAGCCGTTCTGATGATAAGGGTGCAGTTCCGACCATAGGGGAGTCGTTATGAAGCTACGGTTACTGGAAGGGCAGGCGGCCTGACCGTATGCTTGGGTACCGTTTGGGATGATATTCTACTTAGATATACTGCAATAGAGTGGAAAAATCTCATGAGCGTACAACTGAAGCTGGTAAACAAGAACCATTGCCTACCATCTTGTCCCTGAAAACCTACTCGACTTCAGCATCACGGCCGTAGCTTTTCATTGCCCTCCAAAAGCAAAGGCTTCCCAACACGCCACAACAACTAAAAACAATCATTAACGCTTTGGCGGGGCCGTAAGGACCGGTGAAAAATGTATCCATCAGCCAACCCGTAAGCGGAGGACCGATACCGAATCCAACTACACTTATTACAAACAGGTATAATCCCCCAGCCAGGGCACGCATATTCGGTTTTACCAAATACTGTAAAATGGCCGCTGCTATCCCGTTATAAGACGAAGAGATTACATTGGCTAAGCCAATAAGTATGAGAGCAGTTGTGGCAGTTTCAGCAAAAAGACCAATATAATAGAGGGGCAAACACGCCAATCCCGCTACCGCTCCCATAATGAAACGATGAGAACCACCCCACCGCGCTGCCAGCCTATCGGCTGCCCACCCCGATGCCATCACACTGAGTCCCGTAGCCATCATAAACCAGCCGTATTGGGGGACCAATCCCCCGGCATTATGGATATTTGAAAATACAATTCCAATAAAGCCAAGAATGGTGTAGCCGGTAAAGGCCAAAAACGAAAATCCAAGAAAATGATACCGAACTGTTTTTTTCCTAAGAATATAGGTTACGACTTCCCTGAAACTGCCAACCGCTTCGTATCGCTCGTTGTTTTGAGTAATCCCTCGCGGTAATTCACGAATGACAAACCAGGCGATGACCGCAATCAACAATCCGGGTGCACCGACAACCCACAAGGAAGTACGCCAATCGTAAGCCTGGGCAACAGATCCACCTGCTAAGAATGAAACACCAATACCTATGAATATCCCCGCCGCATAAATAGAAAAAACGGTTCCCCGCTGTTCGGGCCTGAAATAGTCGGAAAGCAAAGAGTACACCGCCGGACTTAATGCCGACTCGCTGATGCCAACAAAAAAACGGGCCACAATTAAAAAAGTAAGAGAGCTTGCGAATCCGCTGATAACGGTCATAAGACTCCACACTACCAAACCCGATACGATCATAAGCTTCCGCGAATAAATATCAGCCAAACGGCCCATTGGGATACCACAGACAGCATAAATAAACGAAAAAGCCGTACCATACAATAACCCCACCTGAAAATTGCTGAGCACAAGCTCTTCCTGTATTTGTGGAGCAAGAACGGCTATAATCTGCCGGTCTACAAAACTGGATATATAAATGAGCGTTAGAACTCCCAATACCACCCAGGCATAGGGGGAAGAGACAAGTTTTTTAGCCTGATCTTTTGGTAGAGACATTAAGATAGTTTTCGTTTATTTTAATCAGGCTAAAGGTAGGGGAATTTTTCTGCCTAAATCTACCTTTATTTACTGTCTATTTGTTCACATTATTCTTTAACGTATCATCTAGCAATGGCAATGGCCAAAACCAAACAATACGAAGACCTGCAAAAACTACCGGAGAAAACAGAAGAACAAAAAGCGCACGCTCAAAAAATTCTGGATGCCCTTTATGAACATTATCCTAATCCTCATTGCGCCCTTGATTACCGCAATCCATTTGAATTACTCTGTGCTACCATTTTGAGTGCACAATGCACCGATATTCGGGTCAATAAGGTAACTCCGGATCTCTTTGAAGCTTATCCCACCCCGGAAGCGATGGCCGAAGCCCCTATACAGGAACTGGAAGAGCTGGTACGCTCTACCGGGTTTTATCGCAATAAGGCAAAAGCATTAAAGCAGTCCTCCCAAGCTATTGTCGAAAAACACAATGGTGAAGTGCCACAGAATATGGATGATCTACTGGAATTTTATGGTGTGGCTCGAAAGACAGCCAACGTGGTGCTGGGCAATGCGTTTAATATCAACATAGGCGTAGTCGTGGATACCCACGTAAGACGATTTGCCAATCGCTACGGACTTACCGAACACGAAAAGAATACCGACAAGATAGAACGTGACCTTATGGCTCTTTTTCCCCGCGAACACTGGACAAACCTATCCCATCTGATCATTCACCATGGACGTAATGCCTGTAAAGCACGCATTTCTACTCCTCCAGACCATCCGCTATGCGAGAAGTATGGAATACGATGTGAATGCCAGGAAATGAGAACATAAACAAAAAATCAGGAATGAATAAGAATAACCTTTTTGACTCCTTAACGGATCCGATTCCACAACTACGTCGCGATATACAGGTTATCCCCGTCCAAAATAACGGGAGCTCGTACCTCTATTTCCATGACAGCCGGGACTATATTCCTTCTGACTTTGCCCTAAATCGGGAAACAGAAACACTACTATCACTGATAGATGGTCGGAAAAGCATCAACGACCTGAAGCCCTATATTGGTGATGAGGTGACGGTTCAACAGCTCAAGGAATTCATCCAGTTTCTCGACAAGAATCGGCTGTTATCCTCTGGTTATTACCAGTCATATTCCCAGGGAATAGAAAGCCAATATGAACAATCTACCATACATACCTCCAATACAGCCGGCAATTCTTATCCCGCTGATCCTGATGAATTAAAGAGCTTTTTGGGCGAAGCCTTCGGCAAAGACGACTTTAAAGAAACAAAAGCAACACCCAGAGCACTCTATGCCCCCCATATTGATCCCCGAATAGCACTGGATAGTTATATAAAGGCTTTTGCCCCTATCCGGAATCTAAAACCGAAACGAGTGGTTATGATAGCCACCTCGCACTACGCCGGCTTATATCCCGATACCTATAAGGAGCATCCTTTTATTCTGGTCAATAAAGATTTTAAACTGCCTTTCGGTACAATTCATCGCGACCAGAAATCTATAGAACAACTGTTGGATAATGACTGCGGTATTACAAGCCATGACCGGGCTCATCGAACGGAGCACAGTATTGAACTGCACTTGCTTTTTCTGAGTTATTTATGGGATCATGATTTTCAAATCATTCCCTTTTTAGTTCGAAATCTAGATGATCTGTATTACATGGAAGACGGGCATTTAGGTCAACAGCTGGATGACTTTTCCCGGTTGATAGATAACACCTTTTCCGATGATCCGGATACTTTTTTTCTGATTAGTGGCGACCTGGCCCATTTCGGAAAAAAATTCGGGGATTCGACTCCCGCATCTAACCTTTTCAACGAGGTAGAACACTTTGATCAGCAGTTCTTAGAGTATGGCTCACAAAACAGAGATGATTTGCTCCTCAAGTTAATGAAGGAGGAAACTGACCCTTACCGAATTTGCGGCT
>JBEPXF010000230.1:0-5501 GCA_041642075.1 Fodinibius sp. | reverse complement strand
ACCAGGATATTCTCTGACTTCCAGAAAATCATAAAATTGGGACGCATGCCTTCCAGGCCCGCCCCCTTTCCATAAGCGCGGCGCGACAGGGGAACGTCGGTAACTTCCGTACGCTCGCCAAAATCTTTGCCTTCCGCCCATTCCCACCAGTGATCGCCCTGGGCATCCAGGGTTCCCTTACCTGTTATTGCAACGTTATTGAGTTTATAAGCATAGATCATCGGGGAGTAATTATAGGCTTCTACTCCTTCATGCCTCTGACGTACCACGGGCAGGTAATCTTCTTTGTCGGTACTAAAATAGACCGTCGCTCCCTCCGCTACATGCAAGTTTATATTGCTCTCAAGATGAATAGGAGCGCTAAACCATTCTCCTTCGGGAATCAATACCTTTCCCCCACCCGCTTGGTGAGCAGCTTCGATAGCTTGGTGAATGGCGTCCGTGTTTTCAAACGGATTTTCTCCCTCCATTTGCTGCGCTCCATAATCCCGAATGTCAAAAGTACTGTCCGGGAATGAAGGACGTTCAACTTCCGCCATATCAAAAGGGGTGTTAATGGGGGCGATATCTTCTGGTACCTGATTTTCTTGCGCCAGGGCCTCGCAGGTTAAGGCTAAGAATACTGCCAAAAATAAAATAACCGAATAAAATTGCTTAGTGAAAACACTATTTTTTTTCGTCGGATTGTGCATAATATCGGGTGTATTAAAATTAAAACTCTACTAATTTCTGAAATTGTATCTATCGTTTTAGGATATGTGAGGCCAGCTCCAAATTGAGATCTCTAATGCCTTTAAAGGCCAATTCGGCCATCATGCGGGCTCCTAATTCGTTGAAGTGGGTGTCATCTTCTACTCCATCCGGATAATTTGGATTTTGTCCCGCTTCCAGATACAGGTACAGAAAAACCGATTTTTCAGGCCCTAAAGCCTTCAACAGCTGCTGGCTCCTGCGATCCATATCGATCAGCGGCACTTCAAACTCCAGGGCTACTTCACGTATCAATTCTGAATACTGGCGGTGGGTATCGATGAGTTGTCCATCTTCATCAAAATGGCGGCGGGCGATGGGAGTCAATAAAACCGGCTGGCCTCCAAGAGACCTGGTTTCCGTTATATATTTTGCCAGGTTGGTTTGAAACTGCTTCGGAGTGGTGGATTGCTCTTTGCTCTGCACTTCATCATTATGGCCAAACTGAATAAAGACATAATCACCATTTGATAACTTGTCAGTAATCGGCTGCCAGCGGCCTTCTTTTAAAAAAGTTCGGGTACTCCGTCCGTTGTGTGCATGATTTTCGACCGTTACCTGTTCATCAAAATAATATTGGAACGGCATACCCCAGCCGGTTTCGGGGTAAGCATCTTCTGCTTTCTCAGACATCGTGGAGTCCCCAACCAGATATACCTTAATCTCTTCTAGCTGTTCGACCATAGCCATAAATACCAAACCGGATATCAGTAATCCTGCGAAAATACTGATGCAAAAGAAAAGCTTTGCAACAGGAATATCCCAATCTTTCCCAATCATGATCCCATATTTTTTTTAGGCCTGTAATACTATTTGTAACAAGATGTTAGATTTATTCCCAATAACAAATTGGATAATAACAGAAGGAGTGTAATAAAAATGCAATCATTTTTTTAATTAACACAAACTCAATAGCTAATAAATTTCTTTCTCTCTCAGCATAGGGTTAGAACGCTTGCATAGCTGTAAAGATAATCCCCAGGGATCCCTTAGCATTACTAAATGTGATCCATCGTCCAGTATCTCGTCGCTGACCTCTATTGCACCCGCTTCAATTAAACGCTTCTTATCTTTTGCCGGACTTTCAGAAACCAATGCTAAGTGCATAATCAAGGGATTCATATCAGAATAATTGGGAACCTGGTCGGCCGGATTGTTATATATTTCTATCATTACACGGCCACTGTCATCAGCCAGAAAGGTCGTATAAGGAGGCTCCTTCTCTTGTTTTACCATATTAAAATCCAAGTATTCTTTATACCAGTCAGCTACTTCCCGAGGGTGTTCAACATTTATTGCGAAATGCTCTATTTTCATCTTGGTTTATGTATTTTTAATAAATTTTTAATCTCTTCAGATTACTATAAACAAAGAGTTATGACACTAATTTTCATTTATTGTTAGTCAATATTTAACCGGTTAAGTGTTTTGTACAAAAAAATAAGGGGCCTTTAGCTAAATTTAACATATCTAAAATTAATATTATTTTAGCTTAAAACAGGTTGTCCCAGTAATTGACTGTTTATTTAAAAAAAATCCCCCAGAAACACAACTTCTATCGAGCAGTCGGATATCATTTCATAATGCCAAGCAACATTTTGTGGAACCAATTTAATATTTTGTTAAACAACTACCGTATTACCAATACTGGCAGATTTAATCCATCTTGTCTTCGACTGCGCCATCCGAATTTGTTAAACCTTGGAAACAGCTTGTGATTGATATTTGACTTCTTCTTTCACATTTTTTCAAACCCTTATTGATATTAATTAATAATTTAACCCCATATCCTATATCGTGTTCGAAGGATATGGGGTTAAAAGAGTTGTTAAGAACAGCAAGTGAGTACTAACGAATTATTGATCAACACTGAGTATAGTTTTTACCGGTTCTGACGCTCCTAATTCCTTACTGCGTTCAGTGGGAACGGACCCCCCTATTTTGATTTCAAATTCTCCCGGCTCAAGCTGTTTTTCTCCCTCTTCATTAACCAGTTTCAACAGCTCCGAGTTAATTTCGAACTCCACCTCAGTTGATTCGCCGGGACTTAAGCTAATGCGTTCTGCTCCTTTTAAGGAATGTATAGGAACCCTGACTGATGCTTCCAGATCGGATATATAGAGCTGAACAACCTCATCGGATTCAAAATCGCCGACATTTGTTACCGTTGCTTTAGCTGTAACAGAATCACCTTCCCTTAAACTTTCTGAAGATAATTCGATATCGGAATATTCAAATTCCGTGTAGCTGAGCCCAAAACCAAACGGATATAGCGGCTCTTGTTCCATATACCTATAGGTTCTGCCTTCCATAGAATAATCTTCATAGGGAGGAAGCTGATCCAATGATTTGGGAAACGTAATCGGAAGTCTTCCTGAGGGTGATTCTTTTCCGAATACCACATCCGCCACTGCATTTCCTCCCTCCTGTCCGGGATACCAGACCAGCAATACCGCATCGGCCAGCTCATGAACTTCAGACAAATTCATAGGGCTTCCTCCTGTTACAATTGCCACAACAGGATTGTCATTCTCTTCAGTTAATTTTTTAAGATAATCAATCTGGTTTTGAGGTAAGTTGTAATCCAGACGATCACCATAATGAGGAGAAGCAATGGATGCACCTTCTTCTCCTTCAAGCAAACTGTTAATACCCATAACCATAAATGTCACATCAGAAATACTCGCGTTGGGACTGGCCCAGTCAATGGGATTTACATTCTCGCGGTCTAATAATGCTCCCTGCTCATAAGGCATTTGACTGCCGGGTTCTATTGCTCCGGCTAATCCTTCCAATATGGTCACCATCTGATCATTAACACCATAATAATTTGCAATAAGAGCCTCAATACTCGTAGCATTCGGACCCGTTACAAAATACCGGGATAAATCATTATCAAGGGGCAGCACACCATCATTTTTAAGCATCACGATAGATTTAACTGCTGTTTCCCGAGACAGGCTGCGATGTTCCGGGCTGTTAATTACATCCTCGGATAATTTGTTATAAGGATTCATTTCGGATGGATCGAACATACCCAGCTTAAATCGTGTAGTCAGTAACGGCTTTAGCACTTCATCAATTCTATCTTCACTAATCAGGCCCGCTTCCACTGCCTGGGGCAGCGTTGAATAGGTACTTCCGCAGTTGAGGTTAACGCCGGTATCTAAAGCAAGAGCTGCTGCTTCTTTTTCTCCCTCAACAACATTGTGGGCACCATCCGTGTACAGATCCTCAAGAGCATAACAATCTGAAACAATATGACCTTTAAAACCCCATTCTTGGCGAAGTATTTCATTCAATAGCTCATCACTGGCACAAGCTGGGGCACCATTCGTTGCATTGTAGGCGCACATAACGGTTTCCACACCGGCAGCAACCGTAGCTTCAAAGGCCGGCAGATAGGTCTCATACATATCTTTTTCAGATGATTCGGCATTAAACTCATGGCGAAGTCTTTCGGGACCGCTATGCACAGCAAAGTGTTTGGCTCCGGCCGCAGCCTTCATATAGTCGGGATCATCTCCCTGCAAACCTTCGACAAATGCTACCCCCATTTCAGACATCAGAAAGGGATCCTCACCATACGTTTCCTGTCCACGTCCCCACCGGGGATCTCTAAAAATATTTACATTAGGAGTCCAAAAAGTTAGGCCCGCATACTGTTGACGGTATCCCTTTTCGACGGAAATATTATACATGGCACGTGCTTCGTCAGAAATAGCTGTAGCCACCTCATGGATTAAATCTTTATCAAAAGTGGCTCCCATTGCAATAGCTTGCGGAAAAACTGTTGCCACGCCGGATCGGCCAACCCCATGCAGTGCTTCATTCCACCAATTATATTTTGGTACCTCTAATCTTGGAATTGCAGGAGAATCGTGCTGCATTTGCGAGGCTTTTTCTTCCAGTGTCATCTTTTGGATCAGGTCATCAACCCTTTCTTCCATAGGTTGGTCCGGATCCAGGTATATAGGTTTATCCTGAGCGACCACTCCCTGCCTGGCTCCCAAAATTAAAATAGTTACAAGTAATAAAATGATTTTGCTTTTCATAGCATCTGCCTTTCTCGATTTTATTAAGGTTAAGTTTTTCAATATAAAATGCCTGTAATCCTAATTATCCATATTGTTTAACATTAGTTTCTATGTTATATCCCTTCATTCACTACCTCTATCACAGAGTAGAAAGCTGGCTTTGGTTCATTTTCACGATCAAAAAGAAGTGGATAGTTTTTTCTATTGTCATCATCTCGGTAGTTGAGCCACGACTGACCGTCATTAACGCCCCAAAATGTTACTCGCGATATTTTATCTCTGTGTTTATCAAAGAGATTGAACAAATCGGCATATCGGGAAGCTAGTTGCTGTTGTAGTGAATCAGGAAGCTCTCCTTCAAATTCTATATCCTTCTCGATGAGGGTTCGGGTAACGTTTATATCCAGTTCGGTGATCATAACGTCTGTGTTAAGTTCTGAAAACGCTTGAATACTGGCTTCAACTTGCTCAACAGGGGGATCTTCAAATCCCAGGTGTGCCTGCATGCCTATCCCATCTATTTTAATCCCTTTTGACTGAAGATCTTCAACAAGGGCTATAACAGCTTCTCTCTTTTCTGGTTTCCACAGATTATAATCATTGTAATACAGCTGAGCGCTTGAATCTGCATTGCGAGCAAATTGAAAAGCCTGTTCAATATAATCCTCACCTATTATCTTATACCATTCGGTTTCCCTGTAGCTGCCGTCATCC
>JBEPXF010000229.1:0-5501 GCA_041642075.1 Fodinibius sp. | reverse complement strand
GCTTAACAGCCAAAGATCAAATCCTTTTATAAAATCATCTGGGGCCTGCCAATCTTGCTCAATTGTATAGGTTCTTGTTTCTGATTTGCTCTCTGCTATTTTTCCGCGCAGGGAGCTATTACTCAGAACTTTCACGGTGTGATATTTTTTATCCGGATCGATAGCGATGCAATCCGTAAACGTCCCTCCCGTATCAATCCATACTTTCCAAATAGAAGTATTATTACTTTGCATCAGGAAAACTAATACTTAATATTTCTTTGGTATATTCAATTAATGACTAACTTATATTAATTTTAACCCAATAAAAACTCATTTAATTTTGAGTATATCCTGGTACCATCACTAAACAAAAAATGCCAAGCCTACCAGACCTGGCATTTTGGAATACACAAAAAATTCGGGCTTTTTGTCAATTAACAGCCGGAGTTATGGTAATATTTCGATAATCGACCGGCCCGTGATCACCCTGAATCATAATCGGTCCCGGTTCCCCTTCCTCGCTATCCAGTGCGCCACCGGTGATACCTGGAATTGGTCGGTTACAAATAATTTCTGTACCGTTTAGCTCTACCGTAACCATGCGGCCGGTCAGAGTAATATCAAATGTTTGCCATTCCCCCGCCTTTTTAGCGGCATTCACACTTGGATCAATAAAACCATAAATACCTCCCAAAAGATGGCTTTCTGGATCCATACCGTAACTATCAACCACTTGTACTTCATAACGGCCCCTCAGGTATATCCCGCTATTGCTCCCTTCTGGATAGCGGAATTCCACATGAAGTTTAAAATCCTCAAATTCTTGCTTCGTTACCAGGTTGCCTCCTGACTTTGCATTAACCATCACTCCGTCCTCCATATAGAACTCGCTGTTTTCGGGAATAATCCATTTTGAAAGGTCTTCGTCCAACAGCTCAATGGGTTCTCCCCATTCCGGTTCTTCTTCTCGTTCAAGCGAAGGAGCACGTACACCGGTCCATTCTAATTTTTGACCATCCGGTCCTCTTGTCCACCCTTTTAGCTTTTCTCCTTCCAGCATAAATTCAAAATGCGGATCGTTCTCATAGTCCATCCATTGCGGTGGAATAGTAAAACTATAGGTTCCATTCTCATCAGAATAGTGGATTTCTGAAATAGGCCGCGCGCTACCGGCCGGTCCTACAAATTGTCCAACCAAAGCATGGGCACCCGAGGTTTTAATTTCCAACCAGGAAGGTTGATCTCCATTGGGTGTTTCGACTGTGAGATCCCAACGGCCGGTGGCCTCGTTCCCCGGAATTTGGGCATGGATAGATGTTACTCCAAGTGTTAAAAACAAAATACAAAGGACAAAATTCGACTTTTTAAGTGATAGCATTGCTTAATTACTTAGGCTTTAGTTGGTTAGATTTGAATAATTCAAAAATTTATTATTTGGTCTGGTCATTTTTACACCATCCTACTTAATTTCTGTAATATTGATATTGCGAAATTCAACTCGGGAGTTGTGATTTTGCAGCCCGATATACCCGGAACGGCTTTTTAATCCCGGATGCTCTTCTACCCGCCCCATATAGTTTACCAGGTTTGTATTAATAACTGTTTTATCATTCAATATCACTTTTATAACAGATTCGTCCGCAACAATTTCCATTTTCTGCCATTCTCCGGCTTTGGTTGTCACCTCTTTCGTTGGAGCTTTAATATCATAGATACTCCCGGTGTATTGCCAAGGCTCCAAATCTGAATACTGCTCAGCATTATCATCCAGAAGTTGTATTTCCAAGCCCTCATAAGCAGGATTTCCTTCATGCGGCGCTCTCAGAAATACGCCACTGTTGCCTCCTTCGGGTAGGCGGTATTCCAGTTCCAGCCTAAAGTTATCGTAAGTCTCCAAAGTTGAAAGCCATCCACTTCCGCCTTCGGTGTAGAGCAGTCCCTTATCAGTATGCCATTGTCCGGTATCTTCGCCTATATGCTGCCAACCCGAAAGATTTTCTCCATTAAATAACGCCTCTTTGCGGGGAATCTCACGAATAAAAATATTTTTAAAATACAGGGGTGTACTGTGTGATTGCAGTTCTATCTGTCCTTTTGGATAGATAGATTTGTCTCTGTCCCAGTAATTTTCCAGTACCACATCATCGACAACCAATTCACTATTCAAGCCAACCGTAACCTTTTCACCTACCATCCGGATGCGCATGCTATTCCATTCTCCAATAGGATTATCGGCGGATACTAACGGCTCACTGGGATGGTTCTGGTTGTTATAAAGTCCACCGGATCCCTGCGGCCATTCAGTAACATCCCAGATTTGAACCTGGGGCGATCCGCGGAGATAAACCCCACTGTCACCGCCGGGCTCTATTTTCCAGTCAATCATCATCTCAAAATCTTTGTATTTCTTTTCCGTCGCCAGACTGGGACCCTCGCCATCAAAAAAGAGCACCCCGTCACGAACGGACCAGTGTTCCCGCATCTCGGCGTTGGCCGCCTGCTGTTTTTGGGCTAATTCTTCTTCACTCATCTCTGCCCGACTCTCCGGATTTCCAACGAGTCCCTTCCACCCTTCCAGATTTTCTCCATTAAAAAGAGCTTTAAAACCTTCTGGAGGTTCATTCAAACCATCTCCATTTCCGGATTCAGTATTATAATCCGGATAATAAACATCGAGATCCTGAATTCTGATATTTCGGAAAGCCACTTCATCACCGTGCCCCAAAAACCCAATGTGTCCGGCCTCTCTAAGCAAGCCCGGATGATCCTGACCATCAACTGTATTTGCGGTATCAATCTCTGCAAGATCTACATTTGCAATAGTATGACCATTTAATTTAACCGTAATTCGTGATCCGTCAGCAATTACTTCCTGAGTATTCCATTCCCCGACCGAATTCAGATATCCCTTTTTAGCCGGCGCCACGCCATATACCGAACCATGATATTGATACGGCTCCAACTCACCGTATTTCTCTGCCGTATTATCTAGGATCTGAAGTTCTATAGCTTCATAAGCTGGATTCCCCTCCAACGGGGATCGAATAGCCAAACCATTATTTGCCCCGGGAGTCAGTTTAAATTCAAACTTCAGGATAAAATTGCTGTATTCCTCTTCAGTAAAAAGATTACCCGAGGCTCCATCTCTGCTGATAATTTGTCCGTTGTTAACGGTATAAGAATCCTTATCACCAACCCAGCCGGCAAGGTCTTCGCCATTAAATAAAGATGTGAAATTATCAGTTTCTCCATTACTGGATTCCAGTTCTTGCATATACTGATCAATTTTCTCTTTTTTCTCCGGGTTTGTCGTTGCTTCTATCAGTGATAGCTCTTGGTCAGTATTCTCATCTGAGGCTGATAATATTTGAGCTGCAGATCGAAGAGCTCCCTCTTTCAAAGTCTCATTCTCATCATTGAAATGGCCGACCACTGCTTTCAGCGCTTCCGGAGATCCCAACTGTGCGAATCCATCCAGTATAGTAAGCTTTTCTTCATTAGAGGTGGCCTTAGCAAATACCTCTTGAAGAAACTTCACCTTATCTGCTGAGTTGTATTTTGACTGTTGAACCAACCGAATATAGCCTTCCAGAACCTTACTCCGTTCGGATTCCGGTGCGTCCCGGTAAGTCTCTGCCAACGGTGACAATGCCGAAGCATCCTGCCAATCAGACAATGCAGACAAGGCTGCCTGTTGCACCGCATCGTTTGTACTGCCAGTTTGTGTGACAACAGCTTCCAACGCCTTATCTCCTCCTATCTCGGGAAGAATTTCCAAAAGATACACCTTTTGACGGTCCTGGGCTTCCTCCAGTGCCTGCAAAACAGCACCCGCCCTGTCTTCCGATTCCGGGATATCATCAGAAACTGTTACTATCGCTCCCTGTGCCGTTGCGCTTTCATCTTCATTTTGAACTTCTGTCAAAAGATTGATTAGCTCTGGTAGATCATCAGGTTCAGCAATATCTCCCAGTGAATGAAATACGGCCATTCGCACTGGGGGGTTCGAGCTTTCCAGTTGATCCAGCACGGTATCGAGTTGCTGCTCTGCTCGTCGCTCAGCAATTATTTCAATAAGAGCACCCTTTACGGATTCTGGCGCTGACGATAATAAATCCGCGGTCTCGGATACAAGAGGCTCCGTTGGAAGTTGTAGTAGTGCATTTTTCAGGACATCAATTTCTTCTGGCTGCTGTGCTTCAGTTAAGGCCTCCAATAAAACAGGAAGGGCTTTCTCTCCCCCTGTTGCTGCAGTAGCCTGTGCAGCAGCTATCCGCACTGACTGCTCATCACTTTCCAGGAAGGGTCTCAATGTTGAAACGGAAGCTCGTTCACTCCGGCCCAGCATAGCAATAATATCAGCTTGTACAGCAGGGCTAAACTCATCCAGCTCGGTAGTCCAATGCTCCGGGACATGCCAATCTTTATTTTGCTCAAACAGCTTAAGGGCCGTTGACCGCAACCGCGCGTCAGAACCTTCGGCGGCCTCATTCACATATTCAAGCACATCTCTGCCTTCATTCTCAACCAGTATCGACAGGGCTGAGCTCTGGACCTCTGACGAAAAATCGTCGTTCAGGATATCCCGACTAATATCCGAACTGAGATTGTTATGGCCTTCTTCCACCAATCGCCCGGTGTATAGTAAATAATATCGTATAGCTTTTGCTTGCTGGTATCCTTCGCTTGTATCCACCGTTGGAGTCAACACCTCTTTTGCTTCCGGATCGCCACTCTGGGCCAGTGCATACAAGGCTACTTTTTTAGTATTAAGATCATCCGAGGAAGCCAGTGGGATCAGTTTCTGTGCAACACCAACAACTTCCATATCGCCAAGTGCTTTAATTACTGTTATACGTTTTTCCCCCTCTGTATAGGACACCCCTTCCACCAATGCCTGGCGTGCACGACTTGTATTTATTGCCCGCAGCGCATGTACGGCCGATTCGTTCAGGCGGTCCTCCCCGATAAATGATTGCAACACCGGAATCGATTCGTCACTACCGATCAGCTCCAGCTGTTCCATAAGAAAAACCTTCACCAAGGGATGACGATTGGACTGTAACTCATCAATCAGCACTTTCTCAACCATCGTGCGTTCTGATTCCGCACCGGGACGGGAAACATATTTCGATATCCCATTGACGGCAAAGCGGGCCGGGGTATCGTCGCCGCTGCCTGGAGCTACCAGCATACCTGTTAAGGAATGTATACCTTTAGATCCCGTTGCCACCAGTTCACTGAAAATCCACTCATTTTCGGTTTGATCATCGGCCGGAAGATCGGCGATACGTTCAATTACTTCTTCTGTATAAAATGAATCAGATTGTTCTTGCTGTATAGCTTCCTGTGAAGTAGCACAAGCAGCCATTATTGCAAGAAGAACAACAACATACATTGAAAGTCGTATAAAGCGCATAAAACTACTCTTTTAAATGTTTATTAAATAAGAATCCGGGAGTATTCATTATATATGCCAGTGTCCACGCATTGGCTGGTTAATCAAACGATTGGCGGCC
>JBEPXF010000228.1:0-5506 GCA_041642075.1 Fodinibius sp. | reverse complement strand
TGTCTCGAGGTATGGATATCGATACCTTTGCCCATAATTTGTCCTTCTTTTTTAGCAATGGACTTGATCCTGAGTATGCGGTAATAGGTCGGGTAGCGCGACGTATTTGGGCGGTAGCCATGCGCGAAAAATATGGGGCTAACAAGCGCTCACAGAAACTGAAATATCATATTCAAACCAGCGGTCGGTCGCTACATGCCCAGGAAATTCAATTCAATGATATCCGAACTACGCTGCAGGCGTTAATGGCTATTTATGATAACTGTAACTCACTGCATACCAATGCATATGACGAGGCAATTACGACCCCGACCGAGGAGTCCGTACGGCGCGCACTTGCTATACAATTGATTATTAACAAGGAGCTGGGAACGGCTAAAAATGAGAATATAAACCAAGGGTCCTATTTTATTGAAGAATTAACGGATTTGGTAGAGGAAGCTATTCTCTCTGAATTTGATCGGATTACCGAGCGTGGTGGAGTATTGGGGGCAATGGAGCACATGTATCAGCGTGGAAAAATTCAGGATGAGAGTCTTTATTATGAATCCAAGAAGCACAGTGGTGAACTGCCAATCGTCGGCGTCAATATGTTCCAGAATGAGGATGCGGAAGGTGCCGAGGAAGATAAAAAAGTTGACCTGATACGTTCTACAACAGAGGAGAAAGAACAGCAGATTGAAAGTCTGGAGGCTTTTTGGGAGCGCAATAAAGATGAAGCTGAGGAAGCAATTGAGCGTCTGAAGGAAGTCGCGAGGGAGGATGGGAATATCTTTGAGGAACTCATAGAAACCGTAAAGGTGGCTTCACTGGGACAAATTTCCAAGGCCTTGTATGAAGTAGGGGGACAGTACCGGCGTAATATGTAGGCTATACATATCGGATTTTATCTTATCCCTTTTATTTCCTACTATTTGTTGCAATAATGCGTACACACACCAATACTTATAACAAGTATCTACCGATGGCTAAAAAAATTGCTCTGGCTATAGTATTATCATTGATACCAATAATGGTAACAGCCCAAATTACTGACTTTAAAGCGGAATCCTACCAAGATGAGGACGGAAATGAACTGAATTACAGGATACTAAAACCGGCAGAATATGATACTTCAAAATCATATCCCTTGGTACTGTTTTTACATGGAGCCGGAGAGCGGGGAAGCGATAATTTCAGCCAGTTGAAATGGGGAGTGAATCGTTTGGCCGATCCGGAAATGAGGGAGGAATATCCGGCATTTGTTGTAGCTCCCCAGGTACCGGAAGAGGAGTGGTGGTCTAACCTCAGAACGGAAAAAGGAGACACCACAACCTATACCGTTCCCCTGCGCGAAAATCCCACGGAACCAATGCGTCTGACCATCGAACTGCTTGATAAACTTGAGAAGGAGTATGCCATCGACAAGGATCGCATTTATATAACGGGACTTTCGATGGGTGGCTACGGCACGTTTGATCTGTTGGTTCGGTATCCTGAAAAGTTCGCGGCTGCGGCACCCATTTGTGGTGGTGGAGATCTGACACGAGCATTTCTGTTAGAAAAGACTCCTCTTTGGATATTTCACGGTGCTCAGGATGAGGTAGTGGATGTGCGATACTCACGGGAAATGGTGGAAGCTATTCGGCTGGCAGGAGGGAGTCCGGGATATACAGAATATCCCCATGCAGATCATGTCGGGGCTTTCGTAAAGGCTTACCGGGATCCTGAGCTATATAAATGGCTGTTCAGCAAGGAGCTGGATCGGTAGGTAGTAAATTCTGATTAAAAGAAGGTTATTTTAACTCAATTTCTGCATAAACGGGCAGATGATCAGAGGGATAAAACCCTTCCTGAAAGGGCGTTAAGATTGCATGCTTATTAACCTGAATGCTATTTTTTACAAAGATGTAATCAATTCGTCGGCCATCACTTCCGCCTTTTACCTCGAAACCTTCAAAGGTAAAGGAAGGACCTACATGTGGGAGTACGGAAACATCATAGGCATCACGTAGTTCAGGGGTGCCGCTGGTGAGCGTAGCATAGGGTTCACTATCCGGTGTCACATTGAAATCCCCGGTGAGTACGGCCGGTATTTCTCCAGCTACTTCCTGGATTATCTTTAAAATGAGTTTTGAGCTTTCAAGCCGGGCCACTTCCCCGATGTGGTCAAAGTGGGTATTGAAAACAAAAATCTGTTTACCGGTAGATTTAATTTCAAATAATCCCCAGGTGAGTATACGGGGCAGGGCCGCATCCCAGCTCTTACTCGGTTTTTGAGGTGTCTCCGAAAGCCAAACCGTACTATCAGACTCTTCTACAAGATTTACCTTGCGCGTGTCATAAAATAGGGCAGAAAATTCTCCTCCATGTTTACCATCCTCACGTCCCTGACCGATCCATTCATAGTTGGAAAGCTCTTGATCCAGGTAGGTCAGCTGATGTATTAATCCTTCCTGAGTACCTACAAATGCAGGTCCGTGAAATTTTATAACATTAGCGACCCTGTCTTTACGATTATCCCAGTGGTTCGGCGCGTCATCCGGATTATCGTACCGAATATTATAGGACATAATATTTAACCCATTGGACTGAGCCTGAATGGTTGAGCTTGTGCCTACCAAAAGAAACAGGGATATAAGAATGAGAAACAGGAAGCGAGTCATAAGCTTAAGAAGATTCGCGTACTACAAGTTCAGTAGGAACCAGATTAATCATTCTGTCTGGTTGTTCATCTTCTCCTAACAAGGCCTTCATTTTCTGTATAGAGACTGTTCCAAGGTGTTCGTAATGGGTATGAACAGAAGAAATTTTGGGGACGTGACGCGAACAGATTGGAAGGTCATCAAAACCAACAATTGCAATATCTTCCGGGAAGTTATAGCCTTCAACCATTGCTTGCTGCATAAATCCCTGGCACATATTATCATTGCCTGCAAAAATAGCACGGGGCTTATTTTTGGCTTTATTGAAAGCATGGAAAGCTTGAATGCCAGATTCAAAGCTAAAATCTCCTTCAAATTCCCACTCTAATTTTATATCATCTTGGCTTCGTACATAATCTATAAATCCGTGGGCCCGCTGCCGCGATACATTTTTATCAGCAGGACCGTAAATAATACCACAGGTTTCATACGATCGCTCACTAAAATGTTGGCCTACTAAGTGTCCACCGCCATAATTATCAAAGCCAACGGTATTGAATACCGGATTGTCGAGTAGTTCATTAGAAACTACCGGAAAGTCTTTAGGTAGTACTTTTCTTAGCTTTTTGTAATGCTTATTCCAGAAGCGGGGAGCATTAATGATAAGTCCGTCATATTCTTCTTTTTTTACCTTCTGAGCAATGTCTTCAATTTTCGGGATATGATCTTCCAAACTTGAAAGGCTCAGACGTACATTTTGACGGGAGGCGGCTTTATTGAGACCATCAAAAAAGGAGGCATAAAATTCTCCAACCTGAATACCTGCTATAAGTAGCACATCCAACACATCATCACCCTTTAAGCCTTCCTGGTAATTTTGGATGGGGTAGTTTAATTTTTTTGCGCTTTTTAATATGGCTCTTTTGGTATCGGGATTGGTGTCAAAACCATTGAGAACTCTCGAAACAGTTGATATAGAATAACCGGTGTCTTCTGCAATATCTTTTAGTGTTACTTTCAAAGCGTCTAAGGTGTTATTGGTTAATAATATTTATTTATAAAGTGTGAATATATGTACTAAAAATTAATTAAGAAAAATATCTTATTAACTTATTATTATATATAAATAATGAAAATAAAACTATACTATTTAGGCTCTTGTTAGTTTTTGTATTTTTTAGTATTTAATTTTTTATCTGAACTCGAAAAGTAATAAGTCAACATTTGATGTTTCTTTGTGGCTTGGCTGCAAAGAAATTTATGATTCTTAAATATAAGAAATAGTTCAGTTTATTTGAATAATCTCTTTTATAATAAAAATAGAAGAAGTATGAAGACTGATATTTGCATTATTAGGTCTTAACCGCTTCTTTTTTAAGTTCGGATTCATATAAAATTTAAGGGATAAAATGATGGATAAGAAACAATCTTCTTTTAAAAGAATTATGTTATTGGCATTCTTTTTTATAGGATTGACTTCGGTAGCTGTCGGCCAGGATAAACTCAGTGATGAAGAGATTCTGAATCTTTACGAAGATTTGAGAGTTGCGGATGTTTCCGACGGAATGGATATGGTAGGATTACCAGATGTTGGATTAATGAATCAAGAAATCGAAGCCTTATGGAAAGATATCGACGATTTTTCCCACATTGCCCGGGGAATTGCCGTAACAGCCCGCTACGTTCCGACAAATAAAGTAGTAAAGAATCCGATGGACAAAGAAGAATTTCAGCAATGGGAAGGAGAATGGTATTCTAATATATCTCCGGAACCTTTTGTGGATTCCCTTAAAGAAGGGAGTATGTTGGTTATTGATGCCCGCGGAGATGGGGATACCGGCACGATGGGTTCTTATAATGGCTTACTATGGAAAAGTATGGGTACCCGAGCCGTCATCTCTAATGGGGCGGTGCGTGATACTGATGAAATTATAAAGCAAAAAATTCCAGTTTATCTTGACCATGCCAATAGAGGCCGCGGTATTCGTCCGGGAAGAAATGAGATAGAGTCGGTGAATGCCCCTGTAGTAGTGGGTGGGGTACAAGTAAATCCCGGTGATGTTATAGTTGCTGATGGTGACGGTGTTATTGTTGTTCCCAGGCAGAATGCGAGGGAGGTAGCCGAATATGCGCATGAAATTTTAAAGGGCGACAAGGAAGCGCGCAGAGGCCTTTATGAAGAGTTGGGAATTCCTCTCGACGAGACAGTTGAGGAGAACAATAATCAGCCAAATTAAGAATAACACTCATGGTGAGAGGGGTCCCTAAATCTCATTCGTATCTTTTGGGACAGATAATATAGAAGAATACATCTTGAAATCTCTTGAAATCTACTTCTTGGTGGAGAAATGAATATTGGGCAATATAAATGGTTTCTTAACTATCTGATTTATCCAACCATTCATATGTGTATTCCTATTCCTAATATTCCTCTGCCATCAACTGTAATGCATAGCTGTTCTCTCTCTTATTTGCTAGCTAGAGGTAATTAAAAAGATAAGGGTAGTAGCCAAAGGGGCTTATATTGAATTATGAAGACTCTCTGTGTTTGACACTCACAGGGATTAGGCTTAGTACTCCTTCCCGCTGATTGGGATTCGCAAGAATCTCCTTCATTTTCTCCATGGTAACCATTCCCAAGGATTCGTAATCTGTGTGGATAGAAGAGATGGTTGGACTGTATCTCCTGCATATAGGAAGGTCGTCGTAACCGATAAGTGCAAAATCATCGGGTACCTTATAATCGTTGGCTAGTGCTTCTTTCAAGAAGCCATGTGCCATATCATCATTACAGGCAAAAATAGCTTCGGGTGCATTTTCGGTTTTATGAAAGGCTTCAAATGCCTTTTGACCGGACTCAAAGGAATAATCTCCCTGGTATT
>JBEPXF010000227.1:0-5507 GCA_041642075.1 Fodinibius sp. | reverse complement strand
GGCATCGAGGTGGTTGGTGGGCTCGTCGAGCAGAAGTACATCCGGCTTTTGGAGCAGCAGCCGGCACAGTGCCACACGGCGTGCTTCACCGCCCGAAAGCACTTCCACCGAGGTATCACCGGGAGGAGTGCGCAGGGCGTCCATGGCCTGATCCAGTTTACTGTCCAAATCCCAGGCCCCGATATGTTCGATCTTCTCCTGCAGTTTTTCCTGCTTTTCGATGAGCTTATCAAAGTCGGCATCAGGATCGCCGAAAGCGGCGTTAATCTCCTCATATTCAGCCAGCAGGTCGATCTGCTCCTGTACGCCTTCCTCCACAATCTCTTTCACCGTTTTGTCAGCATCGAGTTTGGGTTCTTGTGGCAGCATCCCAAAGGTAACACCTTTGTTGCGGGATATTTTGCCCTGGTATTCCTCATCATGGCCGGCAATAATATTCAGCAGGGTGCTTTTACCGGAGCCGTTATTGCCGAGTACACCAATTTTGGCACCGTGAAAAAAGGAAAGGTAAATATCTTTAAGAACGTAATTGTTGGGCTTGTAGACTTTACTAACGCCCTCCATCGAAAAAATGACTTTTTGATCGCTCACTGTAACAGAAAATTTAAATTGGGAATGTAGAATGGATAGAATATCCGCTTATTTTAACCAGCTAATATAAGGATAATGTGTGCGGAGTTAATAGCAGAAATTGTTTTTAATATCCTGTTTTAAGAGATTGGTTGTCTTGTTTATTTTTCAGTGAGGAAAAAACAAACCAAAAAACTCACCATCTGAGAATTCTTCGTCTGAGCTGCACTCATTGAACCTGAAAAAACGCAAACCCATTCGCTTTGCTCATTCAAACAAGCATATTTTTGGACGGTTCTGCTTCGCTTGCTCCGAGACGACTCACAATTCTTATGGTGGGTTTATTCGGGTTCTGGGGCGAATCGCGGGAAAGATTAATTTAGAATAAGTACTAATGTAGAAAAGCTATTCTGGCTTTAAAACTTTAGTTAGCACAAAATATACGATTCCCCCAGCACTTTTTTCGACTATTTTTTTGTCACCAAAAAATAGTCACCAATAGTTTGTTTTTGGAAAGTACTTAATTTCGGATACGCTGCGTTAATCCCTTCAAGAAGTAGCGCAAAATCTGATCACCACATTCCCGGTAGTTGTCATGTCCCTTACGACGGAACAGGGCACTCATCTCGTGCTTGGATATCGAAAATCCACCTCGTTCCAGGATGTCATGCATATTTTTTTCACGCAGCTTAAAGGCTACCCGAAGTTTCTTAAGAACGATGTTATTGGTGATGGGTGTTTTGATGGGGCGCGGCGGATGTTTTTTACTCTTGCCTCTTTTGTAATAGATCAATCCGTCCAAAAAATGTGCCATTAATACGTGGCTGCAATCCTTTCCTTTTTCTTCATCGGGTAAATTTTGATTCTTAAAAATATGGGCCACCTCACCTCGGTGGGGATTATATCCTCGAAGCTTTAGGATATGTGCTATCTCGTTATCATTTAGATCCAGCATATGACGAATGCTTTGGATGACGTCGTCGTTTCGCATAAATCGGAAAATAGGTAGGAGTTGGGAATGATTATTCTATCCAAAGATACGGTAATAGAAAGGATTTTATAAGCTCGATGTTGTGGTTAAGGATAAAATTTGGTAGCTATAAGCAACTATTAAATTAATTGAGATTATGATGAGAAAAATTATTTCAGCGGCGTTACTGGTTGGCGGTATTCTGTTACTCTATTTTGGATATGACGAGTATCAATCGTTGGGATCAGAAATTGATCAGGCATTCGGGGGATCGGGTTCCAGTCAGGCTATATGGATGTTGGTAGGAGGCGCTGCGGCTACGGTCGGTGGATTGGTGGGATTATTTAGAGATAAGATTACATAAATTCGATGACATAATTGCTTTGAGCGATGCCGTCACTGGAACTAAACTCTCCAGTGGAGCTAAGGAATAAAGAATGTTGAAACTGTAGATTGAGAGGCATGACCAGCTTTTTATACAACAATCGCATTGATTGATCCGTAACTATATGTGAGACAGAACATTAATAGTTACAGAAAAATATTATGCCAACACCTAGTATTAATTTTAATAGTCTCAAACATTTTTTTCTCGGTAGATCCACTATACTTTTTGTCGTACTGTTTACCATTTTGATGGTAACGCTGTTTTCAAATATGGGATGCAGCCTGTTTAACGGTTCTGATTCTTTCGATCACACCTACAAGTTTAATTTTGATGAACAGCCGGATGGCTGGACAGCCCTGTTTAGCAATTACGGGGTGGGACGTGAAGATGATTTCGAACTGGAAAGTGGATACCGTACGCTTCCTGAACCACTTGATAACGATAAGTTGGGATTTTATCTGTCGGGGAAGAATCTAAGCGATGACCTGAACATGTTTTTAAAGCATCAGGTTGATGATTTGGAACCGGATGCGACCTATCGGGTAATAGTTAAAGTTTCCTTTGCTACCGATGCTCCATCGGGATGTGCAGGGGTAGGCGGGGCACCGGGTGAATCGGTAACTGTGCATGTAGGTGCTTCGGCTATCGAACCTGGTCGTATTATTGATGGCAGCCGGGAGCAGGATTTTTATCGTTTAAACCTTGCAGAAAGTTACACAGGAGAGGCGCAAAGCTGGTATCGGGAGACCGAAATTGGAGATGTAGCTAACTCTCGTGAATGTGAAGAGGGGCGTGAGTATGAGATCAAGACTATTACCGGTCAGCAGCAAGCTGTTACTACAGATGAAAGTGGAAACCTTTGGTTGATTGTCGGTACCCGATCGGGATTTGAAGCTACGACTTCGCTTTATTATACCGAGGTGAAGGTAGATGTTAGTAAACAGTAACTAAGCTGTAATAATACATTCCGAAAAAGCGCATTCCCAACCTTTCATAGAACCACGAAATTTCACACCCTCACCAACGGTCGACATCTAAGAGCATGTCATTTCCAAAGAGTTGTTCCCATCACCCAGAGATAGGGGGGGGTGAAGTTTTGAGTGCTGAGAGGAGGAGGATCTGTTTTCTGTCGCCTTTTTAAATAGGAATGATTGTAAGGGCTATGGGATCATTCAGGATTTTTTGGGGTAGAAGTGTTAAGAGCCCTTAGTTATATAGGCTGATATATGAGAGCATATATTATCTTTTTTAATAGAAAATTTTCCTAATTTGATTATCAAAAGCTAAGCAGAGAGAGCTGGTGAAATCATCAAAACGCCATAAAAAACAGGCTGTTCAATGGAGAGAGAAATCAACCAAATACGCACGTCTAATAATCATCGCAAAACATTAGGGCCGGTTAAGGATCTCGAACGGCATCTGCCTTCCGATTGGTGGAAGCGAATTTTCAATGCCATGTATCTGAAAACAGACGCCGATGTGGTGGAAGATCCCCGGATTACCAAAAGGGAGGTCATCCTGTTTTCCGAGATTCTCGGTATCAAAGAGGGGAATGCGATCCTGGACCTTGCCTGCGGACAGGGGCGCCATCTTTTGGAACTGGCCCGGCGCGGAAACTATAACTTATACGGATTAGACCAGTCCCGCTTTTTGATCCAAAGAGCCAGGGATACCTCAAAGGAAAAAGGACTTTCTATCAGCTTTAAAGAAGGAGACGCACGAAAATTGCCATACCCAACCGACACCTTTGATTATGTAACCATTCTTGGCAACAGCTTCGGGTACTTTGAGACGCAGGATGAGGATGCCAAAATCCTTAAGGAAGTATTTCGGGTATTGAAACCCGGGGGTAAACTGTTACTCGATATTGCCGATGGAGATTATCTGAGAAACAATTTCAGCCCGAGAAGCTGGGAGTGGATAGATGATAAGCAGTTCGTCTGCAGGGAGCGGTCGCTGGCGGAAGATAATGAACGACTTATCTCACGAGAAATCGTAACGCACAGCGAAAAAGGAGTGATCGTCGATCAGTTTTATGCCGAGCGGCTCTATACCAAAGAACAGCTGAGCACCCTCATCGAGAAGGTCGCTTTTAGGGAGGTGAGTTTTCACGGAAATATTGAGCCCGACTCCCAGCGCGATCAGGATCTGGGCATGATGGAGCAGCGGTTTATCCTCACGGCCAAAGCTATTAAGGAGCAAACGCCCCAAAAGAGCGAGAAAAAAGTACGAAATGTGGTTGTGGTGATGGGCGACCCTTCGCTCAGCGATACGGTTAAACCGGATGCGGTATTTGATTCGGATGATTTTGACACCATCGAAAAGCTGGTTCAAGCCCTGAATATCTTGCCGGGCTATGAGTTTGATTACTTGCACAACCACCGGACGCTGATTACTGACCTGCAAAAGATAAAGGGAAAAGCCGAATTCGTGTTGAACTTATGCGACGAGGGGTTTGAAAATGATGCAACGAAGGAACTGCACGTTCCCTCGCTGCTTGAGATGCTTAATATCCCTTATTCGGGATCGAACCCCCAAACGCTGGCCTATTGTTACGACAAATCCCTCATCAGAGGTATCGCTACCGAGATGGAGGTGCCGGTGGCCGATGCCACTATTATAACGGGAAATGAAAAGCTGAATGAGCTTAACATTTCGTTCCCCGTCATCGCCAAGCCCAATTTCGGGGATTCCAGCTTTGGCATTACCAAAAAGAACGTAGCCCATTCGGTCGAGGAGCTGGCGGATGCCATCCATAGAATCCGCCAGCAGTTTGGCTATGGCAAACCCATACTGGTGGAAGAGTTTTTAACCGGGGCGGAACTCACCGTCGGGATCATCGGCAATACCGAAAAGTACGCCGTACTGCCTATCATTGAGGAGGATTATTCCGAGTTGCCGGCCCACCTGCCCAAAATTTGTGGTTACGAGGCCAAATGGCTGCCTGATTCTCCCTATATGAGCAGCCTGAAATCGATTCGGGCTTCCCTGCCGACGCATACCGAGCAGGCGTTGACTCACCACAGCCTTAAGCTGTTTAAAAGGCTGGATTGCCGGGACTATTGCCGTTTTGACTGGCGACTAAACAGCAAGGGAGAGCCCAGACTTCTGGAAGTGAATCCGAACCCCGGCTGGTGCTGGGACGGTCACCTGGCCAAAATGTGCAGCTTTGCAGACATGAATTATACCCGGATGCTGGAGGCGATATTGGATGCCGCGGCAGTGCGGCTTGATCGGAAGTATGCGGAGGCGGATGCCCGGCTTTAAAAAGATCGGGCTAAGAATAAGTCCTCTCCAATGGAGGGGAGGCGGTTATTGATTTTCTGACCCTCTTTTGTTTTCTCCCTCCAAAGCAGGGAGAAAAACTAAGTTTTGACCCCTACTTGTTCTTCCCCTAAGGATTAGGGGAAGAGACGTGTTGATTAAGATGAAAATCTATGAAAAGAGTCCCTGTCCCTATTGTTAGGAAGAGGACAGGATAGGATCGGAAACCTGTTGATAAAAAAGACATATAAAATTAATAATTAGCTTGCAGATACTGGAGCGGAATATGAAACAGGCACAACTAATTCCCCACTC
>JBEPXF010000226.1:0-5512 GCA_041642075.1 Fodinibius sp. | reverse complement strand
GATCCGAAAAAAAGAGTTCTGTACGTGATAATGGTTTCGACAAAAGCAAAGAAGCTCGGTCTGGTTTAAGATTCTCCGAGAAATGAGTAGGTATACCAATAATTGCGATGAGAATAACCACAGATATCAATTGTTCGATAACGGTACCAGCAGGAAGATTTATGTCACCTAATTGTATAAAATACGAAGCACTCGAGGGATCAGCTGTAATATCTCCCCACATAAAAATAGCACCAACAAACAGGATAAAAATTCCAGGCCATGCCCAAAGTAATTTATTTTTGAGAAGTGTTCGTACGGTAAAACGGATCATGATATGGCGGGAGCTTTGGTTTCAAAATGACTGAGATAGTAGTCTTCGACCGATCCAAATTGTACTTGAATCTCATTCTTGGTAGCCGAATCGATAATACATCCATCATTGATGAGGTGGAGTGTATCGCAGGTTTTATCGATATCTGAGAGGATATGGGTGGTGATCAGGATTGAAATGTTGCGTTCTCGCTGCAAGCTGAATATATAATCCATGATGGCCTTCTTTTGTACCGCATCAAGTCCGTTAAATGGCTCATCGAGGATATAAAACTGATCATCAGCCAAAAAGGTGTGCATGAGTGCTGCCGTTTGTTTCATGCCTTTGGAGAGGTTTTTCATTTTTTTGTTGAGGTAACTCACATTAAAAGCGTTGGCCAGCTCATTGATTTTCTGATCAAGCAGGTCCGGAGAGGAGTCTTTAAGATCTGCAAAGGCATGGAGCATTTCTTTTACCGTAAAATCATCGGGGAATGAAAAGTTTTCGGGCAGATAGCTAATTTTTGCCCGTGCTTGTTTGTCTTTGTGATTGCGACCCATCAATGAAATGTTTCCCGAATCAGCAAAAAGAAGGTCAAGGATTATCTTTAAAAAAGTTGATTTACCCGATCCATTTGGACCCAGTACAGCGGTAAAACTACTTTCTTGAATTTCAAAATGGTCAATATCGAGATGAAAAGCGCTGCTTCCTGATTTTTTAAAGGTTTTGGATATATTGTCGACTCGTAAAATCATATTTTGTTATTCATTTGGTATGAATAATGTTAACGGCATATTGAGTTAATCATTATCGTGTTATTCGTATCATATTCCAAAAAATCACCGGTTTGGCAGTTGAGCGCTTCAAAAATCACATTAAGCTTAAAATCGGGTGGCTTTGGTTATGCCGGTTTTAGGATGTAGAGATTTGAAATTGTAACACCTACCTTTTTCGATAGTTCGGTCAGCGTCATATCGCGCTTTACCATCATGAGATCTAAGTAATCCTGAGTTTGATGTAAAAAAAGACAAAAAGATTCAAAGACCATCCGTTTCTTCTCCATGTATTTTATATAGATCAACAAAAGATTTCAGCCAGAAAATATGTATGGTAAGTCCCAATCGAATATAACAAATGGGTTTAAGAAGGAGAGAACTTACCTACTTATTACTTATTGCATGGTGTTTATTCACTATTCTTCGTCCGGTCCGCCCATCAGAGGTTCGTTCATAGCCCGGATGCTGGCATTAGGCAGTCCTTCGGGATAGTTTTCTTTGCAGATGTTAAGGGCTTCAAGTACAACTTCCAGATGGAGTTGCTTGGAGTCCTCATAAAATTCCTGTGCTTCGTCACTGAGCTTTGGCTTGCCATGCAGCGGCTTATCGCTCACGCAAAGCAGGGTGGCATTTGGGATGCGATAACGATAGCCGTTGGTAGCAACGGTGGCTGATTCCATATCTACAGCAATGCTGCGGCTCATATGAATCTGTTCGACTGTACGGTGTTTGATAAATTCCCAATTTCGGTTAGCTGTTGTAAAGATAGTGCCCATCCGATGGTTGCGATCATAGTTGTCGAGCACTTCTTTTAAGTACACATTAAGCATGTAATTGGGAGTAATGGGAATATTAAGCGGAAGGATATCATCCAGCACGCCGTCATTGCGCATAAATCCTGTTGCAAGAACAAAGTCCCCGATTTCCTGATGATTGCGCAGGCCGCCGCAGTGACCAACCATGAGCATAGCATCCGGACGAAGTACGGCAACATGATCGGTGATTGTTTTTGCATTGGAGGGTCCCACGCCAATATTGACAAGAGATACTCCCTTATTGTCGTCCAATTTGTGGTGATAAGCCGGCATTTGTACCCCTTGCCTTGAGGGCTTTATACAGTCAGGAAATTTTTCGAGGAAGACCTTAATATGCATGTCATAATTGGTGAAAAGAATATATCGCTGGAAGTCTTTTGGATCGGTGCCGGTATAGTGCTGAAGACGATTAAGCGATATTTCAATGCGTTCGGGACTAAAAAGGAAAAGTTTTTTTTGTGTAATATCCCAATCGTCTTCGTCGGTGTTATCCAGAAGTTCGGGATCATTCAGGGGCAGTCGTTTACGTGAGGGCAAGACTTTAATTACGGCACCTTTTCTACCGAGTTTCTTTAATTCACGAAGCAAATACCAGCGATAGGCTTCGGGCTTCGCCATTTCTCCGGTGATAATAGGATTATGTTTTGACCACGACCGCTTAACAAAGACTTGGGGATAGTCACCATTTTTGTAAATTGCTTCCATTGTGTTGCAAGCCTCCACCATACGATCGTGGAGTTCTTGTTTTGAGGTAACTTCTTCTGTTTCAAATTCAAACTGATTTGCCATAAAAAAATATCCTGCTACTTATGAGTGATGAATCATTTCGTTTTACTATTGAACCGTGGTCAGTTGTTTGTGAAAATAAGGAATATAAGACACCAATTTTTAATCTTTTGCATAGAAAGATGCGATTGGAGTCAGAGAAAGAACAGAACGAGGGAGACTTTTATGTGCTTAAAGCTCCTGAATGGGTAAATGTGTTACCTATTACAAAGGGTAAGAAAGTCATATTGGTTGAGCAATTCCGCTATGGAATTGAACAACCTACCCTTGAGATTCCGGGAGGCATGGTAGATCCGGGAGAAGTACCATTAGAGGCTATACGCCGGGAACTAGCAGAAGAGACGGGTTATGAATCGGAACAATGGGAAAGCCTGGGAAAGGTAAGTGCGAATCCAGCTATAATGACAAATTATACACATTTATATTTGGCACAAAATTGTGAATTTACTGGCTTTTGTGAAGCAGAGGGAGATATTCATGAGCGCATTAAAGTACATGCACTACCACTTGAAGATTTCTTATCGATGGTAGAAGAGGGTACTATCCATCATAGCATTATGGTGGCTACAGTAGCTAGGTATTTATTAAAAGAGCAAACATAGATGCTGCACGCTCGCTTATATCCTTTGTACTTCATCTAATCTTCAATTAGAAACGATATTATCCGCAATCGATAAATGAATTATTGCAGTATCTGAATGATCACGTTATTATAAAAGTTCAATTCCTATCGGTATAGCGCACAATAGCCGCGACTGTTTTGAGTTTGTAGTAATGGAATTAATAGCTAATAACAATATTATTATATCAAATGATTGAAGAAGGCAGCAAGATAAATACAGATTTCACTATTGATATCGTACAAGACGGCGAAGAAAAAACCGTATCCTTTAGTGATTTGTTAGATCGTCCGACTATCGTTTCAGTCTATATGCGCAATAATACGTCGGGATGTGATAAGCAAAATCAAAGTCTGGCAGAAGAATCTGACTGGTTTGATGAGAAGGGATATAACCTTGTTGCAATTAGCAAGGACAGCTGTGGATCGCATAAAAACTATGCTGAAAAGTTCGACATAAATTATATATTGGCCTCCGATCCCGACTATAAGTTTGCAGAGGCGACTGATTCCGTTGTTGAAAAGAATATGTTCGGCAATAAATATGAGGCCCCTACTCGTTCTGCTTATATCATTGATACCGACGGGACCGTGAAAGCAATTATTGAAAAAGTAAATACTAAAGATCATGCTTCTGAGTTAAAGGAGCTGATCAGTAATTTGTAAAAGAACTATATGAAGTCTCTTGTAATTGTAGAGTCACCTACAAAAATAAAAACGTTAAAGAAATACCTTCCTGCCGAATATGTAATAGATTCGTCAATGGGACACATACGGGATCTTCCGGCTAGCGCTAAGGAGATACCCAAAAAGTTTAAGAAAGAGGAATGGGCAAATCTGGGAGTTAATACTGAAAATGATTTTGAGCCTATTTATGTGATTCCCCGGGGTAAGAAAAAGGTAATAAAGCGTCTTAAAAAGGAATTAAAGGATTCGGATGAACTGATCCTTGCCACTGATGAAGACCGCGAGGGTGAAGCTATATCCTGGCATTTAACGGAGCTCTTGAAGCCTGATGTGCCGGTTAAACGGATGGTCTTTCGTGAGATAACCGAAGAAGCTATTAAAGAGGCACTTAACCATTTCCGGGATATCGATATGAACCTGGTAAACGCCCAGGAAGCACGCCGTATTATAGATCGTCTTGCGGGATATACTATTTCACCACTACTGTGGAAGAAAATTGCTCCCGGTCTATCGGCGGGACGTGTACAGTCGGTTGCGGTCCGGTTCATGGTTGAACGAGAGCGCGAGCGAATGAAATTCCGCTCGGCCCGCTATTGGGATTTGAAAGCACAGCTTCACAAAGAGAATGACGAATATATCTTTGATGCGGACTTAACGCATCTGGATGGAAAGCGTCTGGCTTCCGGCAAGGATTTTGACGAACATACCGGAAAGCTCAAAAAGCCTAAAAAGGTTGTTTTACTCGATGATAAATCGGCCGCTGAACTGCGTGATGACCTGGATAAGGCCGAATGGAAAGTTTCTGAGGTTAAGAAAAATCGAAAGAAACGCAATCCTTCTCCTGCTTTTATTACTTCCACGCTTCAACAGGAGGCGAACCGGAAGCTGAATTTTTCGGCGAAGCGAACCATGGGTGTAGCCCAAAAACTCTATGAAAATGGTTATATAACATATATGCGTACCGATTCCGCCCGGTTATCGGGACAGGCTATTAATGCGGCCCGTAATGCGGTGAAGGATGAATACGGAGAAGATTATCTGTTTGATCGCCCCCGTAATTATGGAGGAGGGAAAGGAGCCCAGGAGGCCCACGAAGCCATTCGTCCCGCAGGTAGCTATTTTAGAAAGCCAGAAGAAGCGGGACTTCGCGGTGATCAGTTTAAGCTCTATGACTTGATCTGGAAGCGAACGATCGCTACTCAAATGGCCAAGGCCGAGTTGGAGTTTACCAATGTTACTATTGAAGCAAAAGCAAACGGCAAGGTAGCTGAATTCAGAACCAGCGGTAAGAAGATCGTTTTCCCGGGCTTCTTTCGGGCTTATGTGGAAGGAAGTGACGATCCTGATGCAGCTTTAGAGAACCAGGAGAAATTCCTGCCCGAACTGAAAGAAGGGGAGGAAGTCGTTGAGGAGGGAATTGAGCCGATTTCTCATGAAACAAAACCGCCAGCCCGTTATACTGAAGCTACCCTTGTTAAAGAACTTGAAAAACGAGGAGTGGGACGTCCAAGTACGTATGCATCCATTATAAGTACGG
>JBEPXF010000225.1:0-5534 GCA_041642075.1 Fodinibius sp. | reverse complement strand
CGCTTCAATCTGGGCGGGGCCTAAAATGAGCCGATCCTTCGGGAGTTCAAACACGGTGACTTCACCATAGTTTGGCACATCGGAATTGGCGGCCATCCAGCCGATCATGTTATCCCGGTTGTTGGGGGTAAGGGGACTGATAAGCAGGTATTGCAGTTCTTCTTGTCCCGGCAGTTTAGTTAGTACATAATAAGGTTCCATGGTGATCCTTTGGCCACCGTATTTTTCGTTGGGCCGGGTCCAGAGGTCTTCATTGTTATAGAATACCTGGGGATCTGTCATGTGATATTTATTATACTTATCCATTTGCGCCTCAAATAGATGAATGGGATATCTAATGTGATCTTGAAGTCCTTCTGGCATTGCATCAAGTGGTTGAAACATATCGGGAAAGATATCGCGGTATACTTTTAAAACCGGGTCTTCCTCATCGGATACATAAAAATCAACGGTACCGTCGTAAGCATCCACCACCACTTTTACGGAATTTCGTATGTAGTTGTATCCATTGTTAAAGGGGGCTGAATAAGGATAATCCGGGGAAACGGTATAGGCATCTTGTATCCAGTACAGTTGACCGTCTTCCAGTACCAGGTAGGGATCATCTTCGAGTCTCAAAAAAGGAGCAATGCGCTGTACTCGTTCCTGAATGCGCTTCCAGAAAATGATTTTACTGTCATCATTTATATATTCTGTCAGCAGGATATTCATGTCCCCAAAGTTCCAGGCAAAGAGCAGTCGCTCAAAAATATTATTGATAGAGACGCCGCTGTTGCCCTGGTAGTTGGTATATACGTTTTGATCTCCCTGGGGATAGTCGAGTTCTTGTACGTTGGTATTGACGATCTTGTAATCGTCGTTGTGTTCCCCGTAATATATGGCTGGGTTTTCAACTTCCAGTCCAATTTCACTTTTTGGTGGAATATCTCTGATAACCATGCGGGGGTCTCCCTGGGAGCCTTCCTGCGCAACGGGACTCATAACCATTCCGTAGCCATGGGTATATTGCAGTCTGCGATTCACCCAAGTATCGGATCCCTGGGGCATTTCTTCAGAAAGTTCTCGGGCTGCAACCATCATCTGCAGATAGCCCTCATCCGTGTGGTAGCGGTCTACATCCACATTGTAAAATTGATAGTATAACCGGATTTCCTGGAGCTGCCGGTACGTTTGAATAAGCAGGCGGGGATCCCAAAGGCGAATATTTTCTATGGTTTCTTCATTTTCTTCGACCGTAGACCAAGACATTTCCTCTGCGGGCTGTGCGCTGTAAGAGCGCGTTTGCATTTTGTCGAGAGCATACGCTTTGCGGGTCTGTTCTATGCTGTTTTCTATATAAGGCGTTTCTAGCTGTAACTCACTGGGATTCACAACGAAGCTCTGTATCGCTCCTGGAAGCATATTCAATCCAATACCTCCAATTAGAAGGGTGATAACGCCGCCTATGGCAAGCCATTTGAAACGATTTTTATATAACTGGTAAAAAGACAGGGCAGCTAGCAGGAAACAGAGAATACTTACGATCCATAAAATGGGCAGATTTACATTAACATCGACATAGCTCATACCATAGACTGCTCCCGAATCATTGTATAGCAGATTGTAACGCTCCAAGTAGTATCCCCACGATAGCAGCAGGAACCAGATACCCAGGTTTATGCTGATTTGCTTCTTAACCCCGGGATGAAAACTAAGCTCGTTTTTGGACCGGAGCGAAACAGCTCCTGAATAGATATATAAAATGATGGTGATAAGCGTAACAAAAAATACCAGCGAAGTGAGGCTGTTTTGGATTAGTTCGATAAAAGGGAGACGAAAAAGATAAAAGCCAATATCGTTGCTGAAGATAGGGTCCAGCTGACCTACCGTTTCATTCCAGTGGAACCGGAAGTATGTATCCCATCGCATGAAGAAAGCCAGCGAAAAAAACAGGCTGATAGCCCCTCCAATACCCATAAAAAGACGCTTGATTTTTTGGGTACTGATCTGCTCCAGATTAAGCTGGGCCAGTGGTGAGTTGCCAAAACTCATTGTTCCGATTTTTTGGCCCAATACTTGCATGTTGGGTAAAACATAAGCCAGTGAAACTACGAGAGCCGATAAAAGGAGCAGGGCCTGGGTTATCTTGATGGTCCAGAAGACCTCATCGTAGCCCAGATTATCGAGCCAGAGCCATTCTATAATCCAGTCGGAAAGAGCTCCCAAAAGAATTAGGCCCAGTAGAAAAATAAATGCAATGCGAAAAATAGATCCTGAAGAATTGAAGAGACGATTCATAATCAATTAATTAGCTCAAAAACGATTAGATCTTTATGTATAAAGATAGATAATGATCCCGATAGTAATTGCCAGCCATAAAATAGCAAGCATTTTGTTAAATGCAGAATCTAAGATCGTTTATTTAACGCTATTAATAAAGGTATAAATCATAATCATATGGGTAGATAATTTTCTTTTATCTTGGAATATGATCTTAGTTTCAACTTATATATTTCTTGAGGTCACATTTTTCTATCCACTGGTCTTTGCACCCCTTCAAGGGACATTTAAATACACTCTTGTTGTTAACTGTATTGGTTTAAAAAATAAATATATAACTAATTTGGTTTAAAATTGAATATTTAAACTATTTTGGTTATATATTAAGAAATGACAAACAGTCCTATGAAACGACATTTAGTACTTATAGCAGATATTGAGTCTTCGAAGGAGATCAAAAAAGAACAGCGAGAGACTCTGCAGGATAAATTACAGGAAGAGCTGGAATATTTAAATCAAACCGATCACGCGCCGATTTCTCCCTATACCATTACATTAGGCGATGAATTCCAGGCAGTATTTGAAGAGACAGATAGACTGTTTGTTCATCTGTTTCGGATTTTAGCTGTTTTATATCCCGTAAGAATACGTTTCTCACTGGGAGTGGGCAGTATTGCTACGCCTATAAATAACGAACAGGCCATTGGAATGGATGGCCCGGCTTTCCACGAAGCACGCAGGGGAATGGAAAAGCTGAAAGAGAGCGGTTACTTTTTTAATCTGAATGTAGAAGAGGAGAATAATACGACACTAGCTCTTATTAATAACAGTCTCCGATTGCTCTCGCATGAAATACAAACTTGGAAGAAAAACCGACTATCTGTTTTGTACTTGCTAAAAGAGGGAAAGGATTATAAAGAGATTGTCAAGCAGCTGGATATTTCTCCACCAGCTTTTTATAAAAATAAAGAGGCAGGCGCACTGGATGTTATCAGTAAATTAATGGATAATATATCTGAACTTATTGACCAACAGCTAACAGAATGAACTACGCAATTTATTTAAGTATTCTCAACCTGACGTTACTGGCCCGACTCCGACTTATCTTTCGTGATGAGGGGGCAACACGTAAAGATCTGACAATTATTGGAGTTTTGCCCTTATTAGTGCTTCCCTTCCTGCAGTTCAGTTGGGGCTGGGTATTGCTGGCTGTTCACCTGGTTAGCTATCCATTTTTAATGAGAGCTACAGAGCAGAATAAGGCAAAACTTAACCGGAATAGGGCACTCACCCTTCTGTATCACCTGTTTATTACAGGAATTATATGCAGTCCCTTACTAAATATTAACGGGGGAGTGTTGGCTGAAAAAGTGATAAGTTTTTTGGGATGGATGTTTCTACCGGGAAAGAATATATCTGTGGATTTCGGTATGGTGAATAACATACAGGTTATACTGGCTGGAATTCTGCTGGTGATCAATGAAATGAATATAGTACTCCGTTATATACTCGAGGTTATGGGACTTCAGTCGCTAAGTGCACAAGAGGATAAAGTAAGCGATGAGGAATATAGTATGGGACGACTCATCGGACTATTAGAACGGATTTTTATTTTCATTTTCGTTCTGTTTAATCAGTACAGCGCCATCGGATTTATCCTAGCTGCCAAAGGTGTAACACGATTTAATAATTTCAAGGACGACCGTTCTTTTGCCGAATACGTTTTAATCGGAACATTACTCTCTACGTTATTGTCTCTGATAATAGGCTGGGGTGTTCGGTCAATTATTTAACAAGATTGTTATTGATGTAGATGTTAAATGGTATTCACCTCATTTAGGTAATTTTCAATTTTTTGGTGCTGTTATGTTAGTTTCGCAACTCTTTGCGGAAGGTAAATATGGCCATTAAGGTTCCGATAATTATGCTTATAAAAGCACTGAGCAGGATATCGGTCATAGCAAAATTATTATCGAGGAGCCAGCCCAGTAAAAAGGGACTTAAAGCAGTACTGAATACCATCAGAGAAGAAAACAGGCTGCGTATGGTACCTACCGATTCTTCACCATACATTTCCGCCCACAGAGCGGATTTGAGGTTGCTGCTCATACCCATCGTCATACCCAATAGGAGCATATAGGCAAAGGCCGACCATTTACCGGGGTGGAAGTAGGCCATTAACAATCCACCTGCAAGGGGAAGCAGGTGATAGGCAAATACCTGACGCGCACTTAGCTTATCAATAACGGGACCTATACCCAGCGAGCTAACTACCCGGGAACCGGCATAGGCAACAAAGGCAGAGGCAATAAGCGTAGCCGACCATCCTAATTGCTCGGCAATGGATACTTGATACAGAAAAAGTCCCGTAGTCCAGAAAGGAGGTAAAAGTACCGAGGGTAATAGTAGATAAAAGCGATTGTCGGTAAGCACCAGATCATAGCCGGCAGGCTTGGCGTCAGTATCATTGGAAACAACATCAGGAGTGGTTAATTCTGCGGTTTTTCCCCTAAGAGTATATAGTATAAAAGGAATTAAAAGAATACCAATAGCCAAAGTGATACCGCCCCATGTTCCCCTCCAGCTTAGAATGGGAATCAATGAGGTAATTATTATGGGAAAAATGGCTTCCCCAATAGGATATCCTAGGTTAGCAATGCTAAGAGCTTTGCCGCGCTGAAGCCGGAAGAATTTAGCCATAGCCGTTTGCGCAGTATGGCTACACAATCCTTGCCCTAATAAGCGCAGCAGTAGTAAACCTAAAAACAGCATTGCAATATGCCATGAAACAGAAACCGTAAATGCAGCTAACATTAGTCCCCCGGACACTATTAAACTGAAATTTTTAAGGGGTAGGTAATCAATCCATTTTCCGATAAAGGGAAGAGAAAAGGCACTGGCAAGCGTTGCCAGTGAGTAAATAGAACCGAAACTGGCATTAGAGAGATCAAATGCAGTTAAGAAAAAGGGAACAAAAAGAGAAATTAAAAAAGTTTGACCGAAGCTGGAGAAAAAAGTAAAAGTAAGACCGAAAGACAGTAAGCGCTTTTCATTTAGCACAAACTGCAGATAATTCCTCATGAATGTGAAAGTGAAAATTATTGATTTCTGTAAAAATTTCTGCGCTGAAGATACAGACTATTCTACAGAGCATAAACAAAAACAGGTATTAAGTTTTTGTTATTATCTATGAGGGTTATCAATGTTTTCAATGACTAATCGTATATAATAAATAATGAGCTTTATTAAGTGAGGGAATTATTTCTTGTTAAGCT
>JBEPXF010000224.1:0-5551 GCA_041642075.1 Fodinibius sp. | reverse complement strand
GAAACGGCTGTTCGATCTTACTATAAGCGCAGTCGGTCTTATTATTTTATTACCGGTATATGTAGTATTGGGACTGGTTATATACCTCAAATTGGGACTACCCATAATTTTCAAACAAAAGCGACCGGGATTGCATGGCGAGCCATTTATAATGTATAAGTTCCGATCCATGACCAACGAGAAAGATGACCAAGGGAATTTGCTTGCTAATGAGGAACGACTTACCCCCTTTGGCAAGAAGTTGCGGAGTACCAGTCTCGATGAATTGCCAGAGTTGGTCAATGTGCTGAAAGGAGATATGAGCCTGGTCGGTCCGCGCCCTCTTAAAATGGAATACCTTTCCCGCTACTCAGAAGAGCAGGCAAGGCGCCACGAAGTAAGGCCGGGGATTACTGGCTGGGCTCAGGTAAACGGCCGGAATGCCGTTAGCTGGGAAAAAAGGTTTGAAATGGATGTCTGGTACGTAGATCACCATTCCCTGTGGCTTGACATAAAAATAATAGCCAAAACGCTGCATATAGTATTAACAAAACAGGGAGTCTCTCCTGACGGAGACAAGGTTATAACCGTACCCTTTCAGGGATCCGAGAACAATGAGCATAAGAAACAGTTTAACTGATTTACAGTATCAGTAACAAACTCTTTGAATTTTATACATACGAAAAAAGAATGGTAAAATGCTGAAAGAAGAAATCAAGTATCAGGATGTCACTGAAAAATTTGAAAAAGATCGTAGCTACGAAGAATTCATAGAGGCCTTTAACAATCATCTCGCACTGTTTGAGCAGGAACAGTACAGGGAATTGGAAGAGACATTGCCAAGCGTGCATGTTATTGGTGTGCCCCGATCTGGTACAACTCTGTTAACCCAGCTTATTTATTCATACCTCGATGTCGGTTATATCAATAACCTGATTGCCCGCTTTTGGAAAGCCCCGGTTGCGGCTATTCGAATATCCAAAAAACTTCTGGGGGATAACTATTCTTCTACCCTCTCTTCAGATTACGGGAAGACGGAAAAAATTTATGAACCCAATGAATTTAATTATCTGTGGTACGATTTGCTGGACTATGATACTCACTATCAAAAGACAGAAGAACAGGCTAAAGATATAGACTGGGAGCGAGTGGGCCGGGTACTTAAAAATATGTTGTGGGCATATGAAAAGCCCATAGCCTTTAAATCATTTATGCTCGGCTGGCATGCCCGCCAGATGCAGAAAACGCTCAATAAAACATGTTTTGTGTGGATTAAAAGAGCCCCTATAGATACGGCATTGTCGCTGCTGGATCTGCGAAGGAGTCTGTTTGGTTCTATTGACCGGTGGGCCTCATTTAAGCCCCAGAACTACGAGCAGCTTCGCGAACGGACTCCCTGGCAGCAAGTGGCGGGGCAGGTATATTATTTGGAGCGGGCCTACCAGAAACAGATCGACCAATTGCCGGAATCTAACTACCTGGTATTGCAATACGAAGATGTATGCAGGAATCCGCTTGAAGCCATCACTGCCATTAAATCATTAATCAATAAAAACGGAGCTGAAGTGCATCTTACCGCTGACGACCCCATACCCCAGCAGCCCTCTAAAAAGACAGGCGACGATTATGCCGAATATGAGAAAGTTCGTCAGGCACTGGACTTATTATATAAATAGTAAATAAATAAAGTATTAACATGTATCATCTATGAATATATTAATCACTTCCGCAGGGAGGAGGGTTTCCCTGGTTCGAGCTTTCCGGAAAGAGGCTCAGAAAGTTGAACCAGAATCAAAAATATTTACCGTTGATTTAAATCCTGAACTCTCTTCAGCCTGCCAAATATCTGATCGGAGTTTTAAAGTCCCGAAAGTTACCAGTCCCGATTATATTTCAACGCTTACAGATTTATGTGTGGAACATAATGTGGATATGCTGATTCCTACCATTGATCCAGAGCTGCCCGTACTATCCTCTAATAAAGCACGGATGGAAAAGAGTGGGGTTAAGGTGGTGGTCTCTCAGCAAGAATTGGTTAAGGCATGTCAGGATAAGCGGAATACAATAGCTTTTTTTGAGGAGAAAGAGATTTCAACGCCGCAAATAATTGGAAAAGATAATTTGAGATTTCCTATTTATGCCAAGCCCTGTGATGGTAGCAGCAGTGAGAATAATTATATCATAAAAGATGAATCCGAGCTACGCGATTATCATCTGTCAGACGAAAAGCTTCTTTTCTTTGAATACCTGAGTCACCAGACTCATGATGAGTATACTCTTGATGTGTACTACGACCGAAATTCGGAATTAAAATGCGTAGTACCCAGAAAACGTATTGAGGTAAGGGGAGGAGAAGTAAATAAAGGATTGACCGAAAAAAATCTCCTTGTGACTTATGTCAAGGAGAAGTTAAGTCATATATCCGGTGCAAGAGGATGCCTTACTCTGCAACTTTTTTTGAATAAGGAGACTCAGGATATCCATGGGATCGAAATTAACCCCCGATTTGGAGGAGGGTATCCGCTCAGTTACTTATCCGGAGCGAACTTTCCAAAATGGTTGATCGAAGAATACCTGTTTGACCAACCCATAGCATACTATGAGGAGTGGGAATCTAATCTGCTAATGCTAAGATATGATGACGAGGTGCTGGTGCATGGCTATGGCAATTAGTGATAAAAGTGTGGTTGTTTTTGATCTTGATGATACGCTATATAAGGAAGAGGAATATCTAAAATCCGCTTTCCGGGAAATTGCGCTGGTTCTGAAAGAAGAGACTGGACCAGAGCTGTATGAAAGAATGATGAGTTTATATCGGGCCGATAAGGAGGTCTTCGGAACCGTCATTGAAGAATACGAGGTAGAGACCAAAACCAAGAGCGATCTTATAGAGATGTACCGTAACCATGAGCCAGATATATCTTTGGAAAATCATATTGCCGATAAACTAAACGAAATTAAACATAATGGAATAGCCACCGGTTTGATTACAGACGGACGAAGTCATACCCAAAGGAATAAGCTGAAAGGCCTGGGTCTCCAAAATTATTTTGATGAAGTTCTTATATCGGAAGAATTTGGCAGAGAAAAGCCCGATCCCGGAACTTTTAAGTATATACAAGATAAACTAAAGGGCGAGGGATATGTATATATTGCCGATAATATTCAGAAAGATTTTATAGCTCCGAATAACCTGGGCTGGAATACCGTCTGTTTATTGGATGACGGTACTAATATTCATCCACAAGATAGATCAAAAATAGATGAGGAGATACAGAAACCAGACGCTTTCATAAATGATTTCAGTGAAATAAAAATCGAGCCAAAATAGAAACATTTCTAATGAATAAATAGCTACGATATGGTTTCAGGGTTTGTAGGAAAAAAAGGGAAGAAGTGGCAGCACGTGAAACAGTCCGATTACTATGATTTTTATCATCTTCCTGAGTATGTACAGCTGGATGCAAATATAATTGATGGCGATCCCATTTGCTGGATAGGGGAAACCCATGCCGGAAAAGTATGGATACCTCTAATCAAACGAAAAATTCCGGAACCCATTGCGAAAGGGAAAGAATATTATGATTTGACCAGCCCTTACGGTTATCCCGGTATTCTTTTTGAAAGGCCCTTCAGTCCGGATATGCTGAATGCGGTACTCCAACAGTACATTGAGGATGCGGCTGAAGAAAATTTTATTACCTCATTTTTTAGGATGAATCCGTTGTCGAATCCATTTATATGGCAGCAAAGCAAGCTTGTTGAACAGAAATATCATGGCTTTACAATATCGGTCCCACTTGACAAAGAGATGGATCTGATACGAAAAGATTACTCTTCCAATCACCGACAGGATATTCGAAAGCTCCGGGAGCAGGGTTTTATGTTTTTCCTGGATGATATGAGATACTACGAGGATTTTCTTTTTATTTATGAGCAATCAATGGATCGTCTTGACGCTTCCAACTATTACTATTTTTCCAAAGAGTACTTTGATAGAATATTTGAGGTGCTGGATGAAAATGTTCATCTGGCAATCGTTACCGACAAAAGCGGTAAAGACGTAGTAGCGGGAGGGCTTTTTACTGATTTTAACGGCATTATACAGTCGCATCTTAGTGCCACCCGGAGCTCCTACATGGAGTACGCCCCTTCAAAGCTGATGTTTGATGGTGTAATAGAATGGGCTGCCCGCTCAGCCCAAAAATGGCTGCATCTCGGGGGAGGGGTTAACAGCAAGGAAGATTCCCTTTATCGTTTTAAAAAAGGATTCAGTCCCATAAAAAATCAATTTACAACTTTGCGAATCATACATGACCAACAGCGATACAACAACTTAAATTATGTAGCTCTGCAGGAAAACGATCAGACAGAATTTGATGACAAAGACTATTTCCCCTTATACAGGCAGAAGAAGGTGAAGCAATGAAAGAAAAAATTTGGCTTTCCTCTCCTCATATCGGAGAAGAGGAACAAGATTATGTACAACAGGCATTTGAGTCGAACTGGATTGCTCCGCTTGGACCCAATGTAGACGGATTTGAGCAGGACATCTCGGTCTTTACCGGAGCAAAGCATACTGCCGTTTTAACCTCCGGCACTGCAGCCATACACCTGGGGCTAATACTGTTGGATGTTCAGCCAGGTGACGAAGTCATCTGCTCGAGCTTTACGTTTGCCGCATCTGCTAATCCCATACGATATCAGTGGGCTAAACCCATTTTTATTGACAGTGAGCCGGATACCTGGAATATGGATCCCGATCTTTTGCGTACCGCCATAAAAGATAGAATTTCTAAAGGTAAAAAACCCAAAGCTATCATCCTGGTGCACCTGTATGGAATGCCCTGCAAAATGGATGAAATCATGGATATAGCCGAAGAGTTTGAGATCCCGGTTTTAGAGGACGCCGCTGAAGCTTTGGGATCCACCTATAAAGGACAGTCGCTCGGCACCTTTGGCAAGATGGGTACCTTGTCTTTTAATGGGAATAAAATTATTACGACCTCGGGAGGCGGGGCGCTTATTTCTGATGAAGAGGAGCTCATAGAAAAAGCCCGTTTCTTAAGTACCCAGGCCCGTGATGACGCCCCGCATTACCAGCATTCCCATATAGGATATAACTACCGTATGAGCAATGTTGTGGCTGGGATTGGAAGAGGACAAATGCAGGTGCTTCCCCGCAGGGTAGCACAGCGCAGGGGCAATTATGCGTTTTATAGGTCTAGGCTCTCAGATATTAAGGGAATCTCATTCCACGAAGAGCCCCATGCTGATATGAGTTCAAACCGCTGGCTAACCACTATTACAGTTAACCCGGACGAAACCCATGGGATTAGCAGGGAAGATATCCGGCTGGCACTGCAGGAAGAAAATATTGAGTCGAGACCACTGTGGAAGCCAATGCACCAGCAGCCGGTATTTAGTTCATTTCCCTATTACGGGAATGGAGTATCGGATGAGTTGTTTAATTATGGGTTGTGTCTTCCTTCCGGGTCAAATCTTACGCCTGCAGATCGTGAAAGAGTAGTACAGACGATTGTTTCCGTTTTTAAGTAACAACCGGAGCCGG
>JBEPXF010000223.1:0-5572 GCA_041642075.1 Fodinibius sp. | reverse complement strand
ACCGAAGTCAACTGGTTGGTAGCTACATCCATATATTCAACTTCATCGGGACTGGCCAATCCTACTTCTCCATCACGGAAGCGAGAAAAGATATTATCATTCTTAAATACACCGTTTTCGCCCAATTCGGCATTCGCCTGGGCAATAATGGTTTCATCTTCCTGTTCAGCGGAGAGATACTCAATATCTTCTGTTGCCTGTCCATCCTTAATCTTTCGGTATGGTGTCTCAAGGAATCCAAAATCGTTAACCTTCGCATGTACACATAACGAGGTTATTAACCCAATATTCGGACCTTCAGGGGTTTCAATAGGACAGAGTCGACCGTAGTGCGTATAGTGAACGTCACGAACTTCAAATCCGGCTCGCTCTCGAGTCAGACCACCTGGTCCGAGCGCAGACATACGTCGTTTGTGCGTGAGTGTCGCAATCGGATTCGTCTGATCCATAAACTGCGACAGCTGATTTGTACCAAAGAACGTATTAATTACCGAGGATATCGTTCGTGCGTTTACGAGATCCTGCGGAGTTAGCTGCTCGGCATCCCTGGAGTTCATCCGTTCTTTAATGGTACGGGACATCCGGGCTAAACCAATAGAAAACTGCTGACCAAGCTGTTCGCCGATCGTTCGTACACGCCGATTACTCAGGTGATCAATATCATCAACCTGAGCCTTCATATTCTTTAGGCGTATCACCTCTTTAATAATCGCCACAATATCTTCTTTCACCAGATAACGGATATCCATATCGACATCCAGTTTCAGGCGCTTATTCAAGCGGTAGCGTCCAACTTCACCCAGATCATATTTTTTATCGCTGAAAAACAACCGCTCAAGAACCTGGCGGGCTGTTTCGGGATCTGGCATTTCACCTGTTCGTATCTGTTTATAGATTTCGCCAAGTGCTGACTCTTCATCATGAGTCGGATCCTTGCGCAGGGTATTCATGAAAATATTGCGCTCAGAATCTTCTGGTGCCATATTTTGGATGCGGACTTTCTCCACATCCGCTTCTTTTAGAAGTCCGTAATCATCTTCAGTAAGTTCATGATCGATCTCCAGAAGAACCTCTCTGTTTAAGGCTTCTGTAACTTCACCTGTCTCATCGTCTACCACCTCTTCCATTTTCTCTTCAACGATATCGACAGCCAGGCGTTTACCGACCAGATTTTCATTAAAGTTCTTTTTTGAGCCTACTTCTACTTTTTCAGATAGCTCAAAGAGGTTAAAAAGCTCCTCATCTGTAGAATAGCCGAGAGCCCGTAACAGCGTTGTAAATGGTACTTTCTTTTTTCGATCAATATAGGCCCAAAGCACATCCCGGATATCCGTGGAAAACTCAATCCATGAACCTTTAAACGGAATAACCCGTGCATTATATAGTTGAGTGCCATTGGGGTGTACGTTTTGACCGAAAAAAGCACCCGGGGATCGGTGAAGCTGACTTACAATTACCCGTTCAGCTCCATTGATAATAAAACTTCCCTTCTCTGTCATCCAGGGAAGATCTCCTAAAAAGACCTCCTGCTCAATTGTTTCCGTTGTTTCATCATCGTCATCCACAGCGGAAAGACGTAGCTTAGCTTTTAGCGGAACCGCATAAGAAAGCCCGCGTTCTTGACACTCCTTCATACTATACTTTGGAGTATCAACGCTGTAATGAAGAAACTCAAGAATATGAGTTTCCCGGGAATCCTGAATAGGAAAATTATCTTTAAAAATCTTTTGTAGTCCCTGAACCTGACGATCTTCGGGTGCAATATCCAGTTGGGTAAAGTCACCGAAGGATTCTAGCTGGATATCCAGGAAATCAGGATAATCCAACACATGTTCAGTACTGGCAAATGTTAAGCGATCAGTGAAAGGAACTTTTTCCATTTTGCTTTGTGTACTCAAAGGAACCTCTCCTTTAAAATTTATTAAGATGGTGATGAGCCGAATTTGCCGCTTTTATCCATACTTAAAAATAAAGTGGATTTTTTAGCATGCAAATAGACGCCAATAGCCAATACCGGTTATACGGCATTGGCTAATGACAAAATATTAACGTTTGAACCTAATTACTTAAGTTCAACTTCAGCGCCTGCTTCTTCAAGCTTAGACTTAAGGTCCTCAGCTTCAGCCTTGTCAACCCCTTCCTTAATAGGATTAGGTGCGTTATCAACAAGTTCTTTAGCTTCTTTAAGACCGAGTCCCGTAATACTACGGACTTCTTTAATAACGGCAATTTTCTTGTCGCCGGGGCCATTCAGAATAACATCAAATTCTGTTTGTTCTTCACCGCCACCGCCTTCATCGCCGCCGCCAGCTACTACTGCTGTTGCAGCCGCAGGCTTAATGTCGTATTCTTCTTCAAGAACGTTTGCGAGTTCGTTTGCTTCTTTTACTGTTAAATTAACTAATTGTTCAGCTAAATCTTTAACGTCAGCCATTTTATTTCTCCGATTGATCTTTGTGAATTGAAAATTCGTAATGTTAGTTTGTAATTATTCTTCGCCTTCTTCAGCGATAGTTTCCACGGCTCCGGCTATATTTCTGCCGGGAGCTTCAAGTGCACTTACCACATTGGAAACAGGTGCAAGCAGAAGTCCAACGATATCACCTATCATTTCGCTCTTAGACTTCATTGCCGCCAGAGTACTCAGCTCATCCTCACCGTAAAAATCTCCATCGATGATTGCAGCTTTAAACCTTGGCTTTTCTATTTCCTCGTTTAAATTTTTTATCACTTTTGCGGGTGCAGCTAGCTCTTCTTCTACAAAGGCAAAACCATTTTGTTCAACCAAGTGTGGATATAGATCTTCATATCCTCCCACCTCGTCCATGGCTCGCTTCATCAATGTATTTTTATATACTTTATATTTGATGTCGCCTTCGTAAAATTTTCCACGCATATTGTTTACTTCTCCAACAGACATTCCTGAATAGTCGGCGATATATACAGCGCCGGCATTTTCAAGATCTTCTGTTATTTGTTCAACAACTGCTTTCTTTTCTGCTAATGTTGGCATTGTTCAGTTCCCTGTTTTTATAACTTCTATACAGAAATTATAGATGAACGACTTAATGGAATACTTGGTCCCATGCTGGAACTCATATACGCACTTCTGATATATAAACCTTTAGCAGAAGCGGGTCTGAGTCGCATGACTTCCTGCAAATATTTCATTGCATTCTCCCGAAGCTCACTGGCATCAAAACTAGCCTTTCCAATTGATGCGTGCAGAATCCCATAGTCATCCACACGAAAATCAATCTTGCCGGCTTTTACTTCTTTGATAGTCTCAGCAACATCGGTTGTAACGGTACCACTCTTTGGATTAGGCATCAGTCCACGTGGCCCTAAAACAGGTCCCAGCTTCCCAATCTTGCCCATAACATCCGGGGTAGCAACGATCACATCAACGTCAGTCCATCCATCTTGAATTTTTTCGATATACTCTTCCAGACCTACGTGATCTGCTCCGGCCTCTTCAGCTTCTTCTTGCTTGGCTTCGTTAACTAACGCCAAAACGCGAACTTCTTTACCAGTGCCGTTAGGCAATGATACAGAACCACGTACCATCTGATCGGCATGTCGGGGATCAACTCCCAGACGAAGATCCAGATCGACGGATTCATCAAAATTAGCTGTAGAGGTTTTCTTCACAAGATCACAAGCTTCCTCCAGAGTATATTCCAACTCGGGATCGATGAGCTTTGCGGCCTTTTGATACTTTTTTCCTCGTTGTGCCATAATTTATCTTACTTCCTATTTATCTCTTAGCACTCGAAGCCCCATACTCCGGGCAGTACCTGCAATCATTTCAGCAGCGTTTTCTACCTCAAAAGCATTAAGATCCTGCATTTTCTGTTCCGCTATTTCTTTGCACTGGGTCCAGGTTACCTGGCCAACCTTGGTACGGTTGGGTTCTCCGGAACCGGATTCAATCCCAGCAGCTTGCTTGAGCAGAACAGCAGCAGGTGGAGTCTTAGTTATGAAAGTGAAGGATTTATCCTGATACACTGTTATTTCAACCGGAATAATAGTACCGGCATCTTCCTGTGTAGCAGCATTAAAAGCCTTACAAAACTCCATAATATTAATTCCAGCCTGACCTAAAGCAGGTCCAACAGGAGGCGCAGGATTAGCCTGCCCACCACGAATCTGGAGCTTAAGTACTTGATCTACTTTTTTTGCCATTTGAATTTACTGCTTATACTTATCTGTTTATTGCCGCGTAATAGCTCACTTTGCATCAGTGATTATGTGGTCAAGTTGCAGGTTCTACCTGGTTCACATCAACTTCAACCGGGGTCTTTCGACCAAAAATACTAACAAGAACACGTAATTTCAGTTTTTCTGTATTAACTTCCTGTACGGTTCCATCAAAATCTTTAAACGGTCCATCAATAACTTTAACAACATCACCTTCATCATAAGGTATTTCAATCTTGCCTCCCTCTTCCATTGCCTCTTCACTATCATGCACTCGGCCTAGTATTCTATTCACCTCAGGCTTACGCAATGGTTTGGGTCGATGTTGATTTTTCCCCGCCTTCAAAAAGCCAATTGTTGACGGTGCACCTTGAATAAGATTATTTACTTCTTCATCATAAGCGGTTTTCAAAAGTATATATCCCGGGAAGAAATTTTTCTCTCGTGTACGTTTCTTACCCGAACGAATTTCTATCACCGTTTCAGTCGGTATAAGAACTTCGCTAATTTTATCTTCTAGTCCCTGAAGTTCGATTTCACGATCCAAATATCGCTTAACCTTCTTCTCGTGACTAGAAAACACACGAACTACATACCAATCATGTTGTTCTTCTTGTGTCATTGATAAATGGCTTCTAATATAGTGCTATAAACTTGATCTACCGCAAAAATAAAGCCAGACAGAATTATGGTAAAGATAACTACAACAATTGTATAATCCACCAGTTCATCCTGATCTGGCCAAGAGACTTTCTTCATCTCTTGGCGGACATCCAGTAAAAATGCTTTAATCTTATCCATGTACTTATCACTTATTCAATATCTGCACGGGTGGAAGGACTTGAACCCACAACCTTCGGTTTTGGAGACCGCTGCTCTGCCAATTGAGCTACACCCGTAAATGCCAAGAGAATAGACCTCACAAGACCTATTCTCATAAGCAGTTGCGTTATCTACCGAAGTAGACTTATTCAATTATGTCAGTTACCACGCCGGCGCCGACCGTGCGGCCACCCTCGCGGATTGCAAACCGAAGTCCTTCTTCCATGGCCACCGGCTGGATCAACGTCACGTCCATCGTCACATTATCACCCGGCATTACCATCTCTACCCCTTCGGGCAGCTCACAGGATCCCGTCACATCGGTCGTACGGAAATAAAACTGCGGGCGGTAGCCTTTAAAAAAGGGCGTATGCCGGCCGCCTTCGTCCTTGCTCAGCACATATACCTCGCAGCTAAACTTCGTATGCGGGGTAATCGAGCCCGGCTCGCAGAGCACCATGCCCCGCTGCAGATCCTCCTTGTCAATCCCGCGCAGCAGGATTCCGGCGTTGTCTCCGGCCTGCCCTTCATCAAGCATCCGGCGGAACAT
>JBEPXF010000222.1:0-5587 GCA_041642075.1 Fodinibius sp. | reverse complement strand
TTTCAAGAAAATAGATATTAAAGGAACTTTTATAGCGTTATTCTCATAAGAACGTTTTTATATTGGTATCTATATCAATTTATGGTATCATCAATTATCAAAAGTACTCTGGGATCTAATTAAATATCATCTACCATAGTTATGGAAAAACCACATAAAATATTCGGATTTATAGTACTTGGAATATTATTAATCGGAATTCAGAATGTATTTGCGCAGTCTGTTTTTGAGACATTAAAATCCAATGGACAAACTTCTGAATTTGCAGCTGCACTCGAAGATGCCGGACTGGATGACCGCCTTTCTGGCACCAGCGGATCGTTTACCGTATTTGCACCTTCAAATAGTGCTTTTGCCAAAGTTGATGATAAACTCAAAACAGATTCAAATTTTCTATTAAACCATATTATTACTGGTTCTGCTACCAAACGGAGTTTGCAACACATGTCCCAGGTAACTTGCCTCAGCGGAATTACTATAGAAATAGTAAAAATGGACAACGGTTCTCTTTCTGTACAAAACTATCCTCTGGAACAAAGTAATATTCGGGCTGGTAATGGTGTAATTCACATTATTAACGGAGTGATCCAATAGAACAGATAGATTGTAAATATTAATCACTCTGCATTATTTATTTCCTTTTAATTATTGGAATGCTCTAGATAGGTCTTCAGTATTTTTACTAGCTGTTTTAGATCATCAATAAAAACACGTTCTTTTTTTTGATGATACGGGAAAATAGCAGGCTCAAGCGCTATTGATACGATATCCTTGCGAGCACGAGCATTAAATTCGTATCCATAATGCAAGTAATCATTAGTATTATTATGCAGTTGGATGGTAGAATCAATAGCTAGAAAATTTTGTATTGCCTCGTCCGTCATCAGTCTAAGCGATTCTGTTGCTTCAAGGCCATTAAGCTCCCAATGTTTAGCGTAGAGGGCTATACCCTGTTCTCCTTTAAATAATGGAGTGGTATCCAATGTAATCACCTGATCAGGTAACCAATTCTTATCGATACAGGTTTGAGCTATTCGTCTGGCTCCCATTCCATGTTCAAAACCTTTACCCTTATTTTTGAGTAATTCAGGGTGTTCTTTTAATCCTTTGCTTTCTTCCATTTCTGAGAAAAAGAATAAAAGATTTGGCCAGGTTTCTTTTTTTGCCATTTCAGCAAAATATAATAAGAGCCCTATACCCACGCTGTTATCCATTGCTCCTTCCATATAATGATCTGTAATAGTTATCGGCAATTTGGAAGGATATTGCTTCCCATAATGATTGATCTTATCAAGATGGGCAGTAAGAGCTATTGTTGGCTTGTTGGGATCATTTCCTATCCGAAAAACCAAGTTATTTCCCTCAACGGTTAGTTCATCATTAGGAATGGGTGAAAATATTGAATTTATGTAAGGATGCAACCGTTCTTCAAATGAACTAAATGAAGGACATTTTGCTACCTCCTTAATAATATTTAACAGACTGGGTACCATCTAATTAAGTGTTTGAGGTAAAGCCAATTTTAAAGTCGCCATTCTCTTCGGCAAAGACCTCAATTTTATCTATTATAGCATTTGTATCAAGAGGGCCATAAATATGGGGATATTTTTTTTCGCTACCGGGATCTTTCTCGTATTTAATCTTTGAATTTAGGGCTGTGACATCTATCACCAATAATAATATTTTATCGAATTCAGCAAACTTTTCATTTGCCGTATTTTCTACTTGGTGGCCCGAAGAACAATGGATAAATCCTTCTTCATCAAGTGATTCCGGCTCATAGTTTCCACTTTTTTTAAAAGAACTAAAATCTTCTTTTGTAGTAATATGAAATATTAAATCGTCGCGCATATTGTTTCTTTTGTTTAAATTGTTTTTATAAAATCGCAAGCTATATGTACCAAGGCATCTCCTTTATATACAACAGGAGCATTGTTAAGTCCTATGACCCGTCCTTCTTCGGGACTTTTTACCTCATACCAAAGTTCACCGTAGGGATCGCTTATATGACCTAGGATTTGATTTTTCTCTACGTGGTCCCCGAGTTTTGATTCATGCTGAAATAATCCACCATAGTGCGCCCTGATCCATGGAGATGAATCATATATCTCCGTATCCTGTTTTTTAGGTGCTTCCTCAAGCATATCAAGATAATGCATAAGCCTCAGTGCACCGTCCATGCCCTCCTGAATCGAAAAATCATCAAAACGGAGCGCTTCGCCTCCTTCAAACACGATAATAGGAGTCCCTTTTTCCTGGGCTGCTTTTCGGAACGTACCATCGATAACCGGAGAGTCCAGAATAAGTGGAGGTGAGAAACCCAGGGCAATTTCCTGGTTTGACTTACTTTGCCATTCACATCGAATCTGTGGATAATTCGATCTGGCTTCGCCTCCTGTATGAAAATCTACTCCGTAATCTACATGGGGAATAATTTTGTTCATCAGGGTATAAGCCATCAAGCTGGCCAGTGAACCTGATTCTGAACCGGGAAAACTTCGGTTTATATCCTTGCCATCAGGCAATCCCCGAATATTTTGTATAAAGCCATAGGTATTAACCAAGGGAATAGCAATGACAGTTCCCTTTTGGGGCATTAACAAGTTTTGATGGATCATTCGTCGTAAAATTTCAACTCCATTAATCTCATCCCCATGCAATCCCCCGGTTAAAAGTAGAACCGGTCCCTCTTTTTTTCCCCGAAACAGATGTATAGGAAGATCGATATTCGTGTGAGTAGGAAGACGGGCTATATTAAGTTCAATCTGTCTTTGTTCTCCCCGGCCAACCTGATGTCCATTAATGCTTAGTACTTCTGGATCAGACATTTCTGGGGATTCGATTCCTTTTAGATTTGTTTTGCTCAGTCTTTCGTTCTACAAAGGAGATGATTTTACCGGCAATATCTTTTCCGGTAGCGGATTCAATGCCCTGTAATCCGGGAGACGAGTTTACTTCGAGTGCTAGGGGTCCTCGACTGGACTGCAACAGGTCTACCCCCGCTACAGATATTCCCATCGCCTTAGCAGCAACTAAAGCTGTTCTGCGCTCCTCCTTACTGAGCTTAATCAGGTTACCGGATCCTCCCCTGTGTAAATTAGACCGGAATTCTCCTTCTTCACCTTTGCGCTTCATGGCCCCTACAACCTTGCCATCAATTACAAAAGCCCGGATATCTTCTCCTTTGGCCTCTTCAATATATTCTTGCACAATCACCCGAGCCTTCATACTGTGAAAAGCTTGAATAATGGATTCAGCAGCCTGAAAGGTAGGAGCTAATACTACCCCTACTCCCTGCGTGCCTTCAAGTAATTTCACAATAAGTGGAGGACCACCAACAGACTCAATAATTTTTTTAACCTCGGTAGAATAGTTGGTAAAAACGGTTTTTGGCATTCCCACTCCTGCTCTTGCCATAATCTGAAGGCTTCGAAGTTTATCACGAGAACGAACTAACGCCTGTGATTCAACGGCCGTAAACACTTTCATCATTTCAAATTGACGTACTACGGCAGAGCCATAAAAAGTAACAGAAGCCCCTATACGAGGTATCACGGCATCGACATCCGTAACTTTTACTCCCTTATAGTAGATACAGGGATTGTCTTCCTCACTTACAATATCGCATTTTAAATGATCAAGAACCGTAGCAATGTGTCCTCTATCTTCAATAGCTTCCACAAGCCGCGAGGTCGAATAAAGTTTTGGGTTTCGGGATAGTACGACTATATGCATATACTAACTAAATAAAAAGGTAACTTAATTATTATCAGATAAATATTTTTTCGACACATCTACCAAAAAACGCTTGTTTATCAATTTGCGCCCCAATAGTACCGGGTAGCGCATTTCAGAGCGATCAGCTAATGAAAGTTCTGCTTTAAACTCTTTGTCTAAAAGACGTATTATTGTTTTGACAATATAACGTTGTTCTGTGGATCCATTGGAACTTTTAATAGATTTTGTAGCATGAACCGGGAGCTCAAGATTTTTTTCATTATAGGTTGCGTGAGAAGGATCCAGTAGATTAAAACGGACAAACGAGCGACCTTTTTTTGAAAATGGTTCAATATGATGACAATGTAGACTTGAGGTATAGGCTCCCGTATCTATTTTGGCATCAATATCAAACAGATCCCATTCCGGAAAATCAATACGTTCGAGCCGACCTATAATCTTTAATTTCTTTTCTTTCAAGCTATTCATCACAGTTGGTTACGATAAATCTGTAACGTTCTTAAGTATACAAGTTATTCTGCTCTCTATCATCTACAGAATTAATATTCTGTAATAATAAATTAACAGGTTCTGGATACAATGCAGTTATATACCATGTATTGGTACTTGACTTAAAGTATTGTATGTAGAGATCATAAATAATATTTGTAACCCTATTTTATACAATGGAATATGCTGAATATATAAAAAATAAATAGACCACAGCTCTTAAGCTGTGGTCTATTAAAAACAAAAAATTCTAAGAATTAAAGTTTACTCTCTGCCGTTTTTCGACTGTTTCTCACGGATAAGAAGCCCACCCAATATAAGGGCAAGAATTCCTGTTCCAATAAACAGGTAAAGCATCATGTTAGACTCCGGTTCAGCATGGCGCGACCATGTATCCGTTTTTTCAGAGATAGTCATCATTTGATCATCTGTCATGAAATCAGCATTTACGAAATTTGAGGACCATTTTCTTTCAATTGGATTCCAAAAGTTCTGAAATGATCTATAATGCTCATAATCAGTTTGCGTAGCTCCTTCTTTACTTCGCTGAATTGAGCTATCTAAATAGGAATTTAAAGAAGTATAAAACCCACTTTTATTATTGAATTCCTCAATGTTAATCCCTTTCTCACGCAGGGAATCCTGCATGCTTGCAAGAGTATTCTCCTGGAGCAACTGCTCCCATTCCTGAAGATTACTATTTACTTCCTGGGATAAAGATTCCGCATTATCCCCTCCGTAAACTTCAGTTATCTTATTACCCAGCTGATTCCACATTCCCTCAAAACGTTGCTGGACCTCATACATGCGCATATAGTCTTCGAGATAAAGCTGGCTCGTATTCTCTTCTAAAATATTAACGTTTTCAGCAGAAATATCTCGAAGCAACGTAAGAACATCGCCATTATCATCCAACCTTCTCTTTTCGTTTAATTCCTCTAGCTCAGCTAATGCTTCCAAGTCCATCTGTTCATAGGCAACTACCGTAGAGTCAATAAAACCCAGGATAAGTTCGTCTCTTTCTTCAAGACTCTCTCGGTAGTTTTGAACCATTCCAGAGAGCTGACGTTCACTTTGTATGGATTCTTCCATCGCTTCTTTAAGTGAATCTGCCTGTTGAGTGAGCTGATACACATGTTCTTGATAGGCAATCAAACGAAGCTCTAAAGTGGTCAGCTGTTCATCCTGCTGCTCCATTTTTTCCAAGCTGTTAGCAGCTGATTCAGAAGCTTCTTTGAGCTCTACGATTTGTTGTTCATAGGTATTGGGATACAGAGCTTTATCAAGCAACTCTTCGTGAGATCGATAGGTCTCATCAAAGGCTTCAATTTCATCAGTTATGGCTCTGGCACTGTCAGCA
>JBEPXF010000221.1:0-5598 GCA_041642075.1 Fodinibius sp. | reverse complement strand
CAAAATTATTGCATTGATGCAACTATTAAATAATTCCTGGTAGCCTTTCGATTTGTGAATTCCCTTTTTCTCGGCTCCAGGTGTTAAATAAATCCCTTCCGTAAAGTTGGCCCGTTAATTGCATTATTAATTATAGTCGAAGCTATTCATCGCTAAAATAGCAAAACAATTAATTATCAATGCAATTACCTTCAATTTTAATACTCGACAAAGAAGAAGCTATCCGGGATTCCCTGCAGATGCTATTGCAGGAAGAAGGATATGACTGTTTTGTTCCCAAGGATGATGCGGATTCTAAAGAGTATTTGAATAGAGAAAATATTGATATTGTAATTGCATGCAGCCAACTCATTTTTGGATCCTCATTGATTCACGAGGTTAAACAAGAATTCCCTTCTGTAAAAGTTATTGCAATAACTTCTTACCTAACCTATGAGACTTGTTACTTTGAGTTAATGGAATTAGCAGATGAGTGTATCCTGGAGCCAATCGACTTCGATGAACTGCTTGGAATTATAAAGAAACTGACGCCCCTTTTGCCTGATAAGAATAAAGAAGATTAAGCATAATCTTTAAAGAGCTTTTTCCATTATTTATATCACTTCTTTACCAATTATTCAGCAAGATATAAACCTTGAATTGTTATAGTGCATTAAGAGATTTAGAGAACAGTAAATTCGTAATCAGATAGCTTGTAGAAAAAAGTGATATAGTGAACTAGCTTCCTGCCTTAAATCCCTTCTTATAGCTTAGGTATTCCTGTTATACATCATTGACATCGAGCTTTGTAATGACCCCCTCCCTAAAAACTGGTCCATTCTAAAGTATAGTCATCTCTATTGTAAATATTGAAGACTTATTTATTAATTCGTATCCGGTATTGGATACCATAACCAAGCGGCAGCATGTGCTTATCCGAGAGTTCTTTTCCAGTGGCTTGTGTTAGAAAGTAAATACAGTTCTTAGTACTAGATTATTTTGGAGGCTCCATAAATCGGAACTGAGGGTAGGGGTTGCTATCGTTTAGGAATGGCAGTACGACAAAAGAAAAGATTTGAATAGATGAATCGGTCAAATAATTTCCAGATATAGTTAGTGTCAAATGTGAATCAATAAAGTTTAATTCCTCTTTTCGAGTGACAATTGATTTTCGTCCATTCGTAATAGAATAGTGTTAATAATAACAGAAGTCTTAAGTATGAAAAAATACCAGAGGACAGCCTGTGTATTAATTAAGCAAGGTTAATACCAGATGTAAGAACCTTAGAAAAGGGAAGTATATAAAAAAACGGTGCCGCCATATCCTGACGACACCGTTTGTAGGGATTGTATTTTGTTTACCTAGGGATAAGAGGCAAACAAATATGTATTTATGTTTAGATTAGAAACTGATAACGGCTTCGAGCATAACGCCATCAAATTCACCGCCTTGGTATTTGGTATCGGTGTAACCGTCACCATCAAAGGATTGAGTGACATACTCGAGCTTAGCCATTACGTTTTTGGTAAGGAACCAACCGCCGCCAATGTTGAAACGATCGATTTCAATGTCACCATTCATTGTTTCACCCTCTACCAAGTTATAACGTCCACCCAGATAGAAGTCTTCGCTTGCACCGAAGCGATACAATAGTTCGGCACCATATTGGTTGAAGGTACGGGAGTCGTTACCCTTGATATTTCCAGAAGTATTTTCGAACACACCATAGAATTCAAGTCCCTGGAATTTCACGAATGGGTTAATCATAATGGCCGTCATTTCACCGGCGGCTGGGTCTTGACCATAGCCAGGTGTAAAGCTTGGAGCAAACCGGCCAGAACGAAATCCATCATCCATTACACTATAATAACGAGAACCTGCTCGGTCTCCGGAGTACAGATAAATGGACGGAGAATTTGAAACATTCAGGACTGAACCTGTCAAACGGAAGTGCAATTGATCTCCCATTCTCTTGTCATAACCCAACTTACCGTAAACGGTAGCATGCGTTTTAATATCACCGGCAACAACGCTTTGATTCAGTTTGCCATTGCTTACACCTAACATTGCTAAAAGGCCTTTATCGTAATAATAAATTTCTCCTGCAACTTCAGTAGTAAATGAATCCATAATGTAGTTTCCTACAAATGGGTTATGGATGGCAAAAGCGTTATCGGTACGTCGGAAATGGTTATCACCGTAGTTCAGCTCCATGTGGCCTACTTTGAAACGCATTTTATCCATAAGGCCAGATAATAAACCTTCCTTAATGAAATCCAGTCGATCTACCTGCATGTATCCACTTTTTACATAGGCTTCAGTGTGGTGTTGTGAGGTTAAATACGTACGCAAATGCATTCTAAGCCCGTCTCCAAGCGCTGCATCGAGATCCAAGTTGGATGTTGCGAGGTTGAAGTTTGACTCGAGTTCAGATAAACTACTCATTATAGGATTTCCTTCTTCATCAACGCCCGTTTGCCATGGACCAGCATTGTCATGTGAAATTCCCTGAAACTGAAGGGTATTGGCTCCACCAATGCGAATGTTGACGCCGTCAAATTCGACATCAGTATCGAAGGGTGCCTCAAACTGATTTAGTCCTGTCTGATCAGGATTGGTATAATACTGCATGTCCCGATCAAATTGGGCAAATGCGCTTCCGGCCATGAAAAAGAAACCGAGAAGTAGTGTAGTGGTATATTTTATGGAGAGCTTCATAATGATACTCCTTTTTTTGTTATTACTGTTGGTTGTTTAATAATGCTTATTAAAAAATGTTTGATCTTTCTTCGTTGAGTTTTATAGTGATACAATATCCATTCCAAAATGGTGCCAAATAGGAAAAAACATTTATAAAGGGGCATAATGGAGTATATAGCCTATTTTTTTTTAAAACTTTCTATTTGGCAGATGTCCAAAACAGGGAGGGGGGAAAGAGTTATTGCAGTTGTGCAAGCATAAGTATGGGAGTGATGCAATACTGCAAGATGAGAATAGGCAGGAGGTTGATACTCAACAGTTTGAAGACTAGATAAGCCTGGAGCTCTATACCTAATACGTGAGAGAGATTCAGTAGAATCTATATAGAGCCTGTTATTAAATAGATACTTACAGGGCCCTTTTTATTTTTTTGCTATTTTATCCTCTTGCTTTCTCCCAGGGACCATTAATAGCCAATGTTAGGCCGGAATGCTGGATGTTCATAAAGAGTGTTGAACCGTCAGGAGAAAATACTGCCCCGGCCAATTCAGAATTGGATTTCGCATTACGGCCAAGCTTATAGACCTTTCCCTCTGGAGTAATGCCATTCAGATCTTGTTTTTCGTCGGTATCTTCACAGACAATCAAATCACCCCAGGGAGCAACCGTTAGGTTATCTGCATTTTCTATGATGGTGCTGTCGAGAGACTCTACAAATAGCTCAAGGGTACCGGGATTACTTTCTTCATCAGAAGTGGCTTCATCCGAACTGGGAGTATATTTCCATATTTGTCCCAATTCTTCAGGCCCGCCATTCGTACAGGCAAAATAGATAGCATCATTGCCATACCACATGCCTTCTCCCCGGGCAAAACGAGCCGCTCCATCATTGAACCCGCGATAGCGGAGATCGTCATCCGGACTGTCAACATCTTCTACATCAATCCATTCCGTCTGTAAGTTTTCCCCTGTTTCTACTATTTGAGATCCCCAATTGCGGGTGTCCAGACTTGGGCGCTCTTTAATGGCAAGCGCCTGCAGTTTTCCCCCATCCAGTAATTCACCCGGCGTATTGGGAATGAACCGGTACAGCAAACCCTCAGAATCGTCCTCGGTAAGATAGATTACATCACTATTTGGATCTACTGCTACCGCTTCGTGATTAAAACGTCCCATATCTTTAATAGGAATGGGCTCGGCACGACCGATTTCAGCGGTGGCCGGTACCTCAAATACATAACCGTGTCGTTTGGCATAAACATCATCGGGTTCGGTCACAATTTCTTCGCAGGTTAACCAGCTGTTCCAGGGCGTCGGTCCCCCGGCACAATTACGTAACGTACCGGCTATGCTCAGAAATTCACGAACAACCTGTTGACTTTCGGTATCGTAGACGATGGTCGTTGTACCTCCTTGTCCGGGATTGTTATCCTGACCTAGATCGTAGAATTCATCGGGACTTAATTTGTCCGTTAGGGCAAAATCTTCCCCAAAAGCACTTTCGGCGCCTCCTTTGGCCGGATTAACTTCATGGTTGCGGATTAAAATGGTCAGCCCGTCCGGACCCGGAAAGGTAGCCATGCCATCGGGGCGATGAGGTACAAATAACCCATCATCCATTTGATCCCCGAAATTAGAGATTATTTTGTAGTTAAATCCTTCCGGAAGGTCAAAGAGCCCATTGGGGTCGGATTGCAGTGCGCCAAAAGGATCTGTTATTAGATCCTTGCTCTTTCGTTCCGAGGGAGCACAGCCACTTACGATTTGTAGGCCGGAAAATCCTAAGGTAAGCGCGCCAGCCTGTTTTAAAAAATGTTTACGAGAGATAGACATAGCCAAGTTAATCCTAAGTTTTATTAGAATGCACGTAACAATAACAAAAGGTTTCGAAACCTTTTTACTTAACAAAGTCTTTTTAGGATAACAACTTTAAGGAAAAAATCCAGTTATGAAAATATTAATTTATAATTAAGCCTTCGCTGGACTCACACTTTCGCTGCTGAACGGCATCCAGCTTTTGCTGCGAACGCGAGCAAGGAGTTGTTCAGCAGAGACGTATACAACCGGGATGAATACCAGAGTAATAAGGGTTGAGGCTGTAAGTCCGCCAATAACTACTCGGGCCAGAGATGCCTGTATTTCGGCTCCCGCTCCTACTCCAAATGATAACGGTAATAATCCTAGGACAGTGGTAAGCGTAGTCATCAGTATAGGACGCAAACGTAGTTTCCCGGAATAAATAACAGCCTCGCGGACGTTCATGCCGTGTTCTCTTCGCATCAGGTTGATATAATCTACCAGTACAATCGCATTATTTACTACAATACCAATGAGCATTACGATCCCCATCATGCTCTGCATATTTATGGTGGTACCTGTAATTAGGAGTGTGGGAACGACCCCAATAACTGCCAGTGGAACTGAAAACATAACAACCAACGGATCAAAGAAACGTTCAAACTGGGCTGCCATAACCATATAGATAAGTATCAGTGCCATAATGATGGAAAGCTGAAAATCAGCAGCTGCTTTCTGTTGCTCTTCATATTCACCACTGTATACAATAGAAAAGCCATCGGGAATCGACATATCGGCCAGTTTAGCCTGTATTTTTTCCACTGCATCTCCTAAAGCGACTCCGCTTTCCAGGTTTGCCGAGATATACGATACGCGCTGGCTATTCACCCGGTTGATATCTGTGGGGCCGCGGCCCTTCTTTTGAGAGACAACAGCCGATATAGGTAGGACCTCACCATCCGCTGCTCGTATAGATATATTATCAAGATCGGTGGTACTTAGGCGGTCATCTGGCTGTAGACGGACATTAATCGGAAATTCATCACCTCCTACCCGGTATGTTCCAGCCCTGCTGCCACCCACATTTGTTTGAATGACGCGAGCCACTTCACTTACGGTAA
>JBEPXF010000220.1:0-5665 GCA_041642075.1 Fodinibius sp. | reverse complement strand
GTAGGCAAACATCTTGCCAGTACGACCAATCCCGCACTGAATCTCATCCAGAATAAGCAGAGCATCGTGTTGATCACATAGCGCTCTTACTTCTTTCAAATACGTTTCTTCAATCTGATGAATGCCCCCCTCCCCTTGTATGGGTTCCAGGATGACTCCAATAGTGTCATCATTAATCTTGCTTTTTATCGAACTAATATCATTCTCCGGCACTTGATCAAATCCGCCGGGCAGGGGTCCAAATCCCTTCTGATATTTTTCCTTCCCCATGGCAATGGTCCCGAGTGTGCGTCCGTGGAAGCAATTTTTCATCGATATAATCGATCCCTTCTTATCTTTGGTCGATGCATATTTCCGGGCCAGCTTGATGGATCCCTCTACCGCTTCGGCACCGCTGTTACACAGAAAAGCGCGATCAAGACCGGAAACTTCTGCCAATAATTTCACCAGGTCACTCTGGGGCTCGCTGTAATAGAAGTTTGAGATATGAATTAAGTTGGCTGCCTGGTCCTGTATCGCTTTAACAACCTTGGGATGGCAATGCCCCACACTGTTCACGGCAATGCCGGCCAGGGCATCCAAATACTCTTTGCCATTTGTTGCCTTAACATAAACCCCCTTGCCTTCGGTGAGAGTCAGAGGATATCTTCCATAAAGATCAACATGATACTCATTTGCAATTTCCTGTGCGCGATCTGGCATAAGTGTAATATTTTTTTCGTGTTTAGTTAATCAATTTCGACGATAGTATAAATACAAAAATCCATCCTTTATATTAATCAAAATTCCTTATTGCTTGATGAGCGTGCCGGAACGCTCTTCCGTAAAAAGTTCCTCTAAGATACTCCGTTTTTTAGTTCCATTGATAATACGAGCTGATTCCACGCCGCCCTTCAGGGCAATTATACAAGATTCTACCTTGGGAATCATTCCACCTACGATGGTTTTTCCCATTTCAGCCTCGGCTTTTTCCAACGTAATGTCTTTTACAAGTGATTTTGGATCATCTTTGTCAGTAAGCAGGCCATCAACATTGGTCAGGGCAATATAACAGGCGGCATTCAAAGCCCCGGCCATGTGCCCGGCAAACATATCAGCGTTAATATTATAATCTCGGTTGTCTTCGCCGGAAGCTACGGGTGAAATTACGGGAATAAAATCCGATTTGATAAGTGTTTTAACCAAGCTCGTGTCAATCTGTTTAACATCACCTACATGTCCTAGATCCACTTCCTGTTCTTTCCCGTCCACCGCTATTTTATGGACACGTTTTTGAGCAGTAACCATGCCTCCATCCTTACCGGATATGCCAACAGCCTTATGTCCGGCGGCATTGATCATTCCTACAATCTCTGAATTGACACTACCGCTGAGGGCCATCTCCACATATCCCATTGTCCTGCTGTCAGTCTTGCGGTGACCTTCAATAAATTCCGATTCTACTTCTACCTCATCCAGCAGCTTTTTGATAGCAGGTCCACCACCATGCACAATGACCGGTATTACTCCATTCTCCCTGAGCGTTATAATATCAGAGATGACATTCCTCTTTACATTATCATCTTTCATGGCGTTACCGCCATATTTAATCAGCACAACTTGATTCTGTAGTCTCTTAACAAGCGAAGCGTTATACGTTTCAGTTATTTCCAAAGCTTCTTAATTGGATTACGGATTATTATGAAGAAAGAAAACCAAAATTAGGATGAATTAATTTCGCACTTTGCTTTCTAAGGAAAGTTTCTTCTTTAAACTATCGAGTATGGTACTATTCATATAAATGAATTCGCAATGGCGGTCAGATCTAAAAAATGGATTTTAAAGTAATACAACACCCGGCAAATGGTTATACTTGAATGTAGTCAATAGCTGGGACAACAAATTAAGGAGTGTTCGATCCTTCCTCTGTAACATCGGCCTGTTCTGTCTCCTCAACCAGCACTTTGCGTCGCCACCAATTGGCAAGAGCAGAACCGGAAACATTCATCCAGGAACCAAAAATGACAGAGGGCACCCCGACTGTCGCTATTTTTCCCATTTCCACGGCGATACCAGAAGCCATTCCGGCATTTTGCATCCCTACCTCAAAAGCAATGGTACGGCATGATTTTTCATCCATTCCAAATAACCGACACCCCCAATAGCCCAAAAAGTAACCGGATAAATTATGGAGTATGCCAGCCAGAATAATCAGAAACCCGAGCGTTAGAATGGAATCCCGACCTCCGGCCGTCATTATGCCGAGAATTACCACAATAGCCGTCATTGAAATAGTGGGCATGACCTCATCCAGCCATTTGGCTTTCCCGTGCAGGTATCGATTAAACAAAATGCCAAGCACCACGGGCAGGATAATCATATTGATGATGCTCCACATCATCTCCAAAAAGTTGATGGGTACAAATTGTCCGGCCAGAAGCTGCATGAGTGATGGAGTAAGAATAGGAGCCAACAAAGTGCCGACAGCTGTTAAGGTGACCGACAGAGCCAAATTTGCCTCGGCAATATAAACCATTACGTTTGAAGCAACTCCTCCGGGAGAAGAACCTATCAACACGATACCGGCTGCAATTTCCGCAGAAAATCCAAAACTCAGGGCCAACGTAATCCCGAGAACGGGCATAATCGTAAACTGGCAAAGAAGTCCAATTAATACGCCTTTAGGCATCTTTACTACCTCAACAAAATCCTGAACACTCAGCGAGGTCCCCATCCCAAACATAATAATCTGGATAAGGGGGACAATGAGGGCACTTAATTCAAAACCACCAAGTTCGGTGAAATAAGCCGGATAAAACATAGCTGCCGCTACAGAAGCAAAGACCCAAATGGAAAAGGCAAAGTCCTTGAAAATCGTATCCGTGCCCCGAACTCCTATTGCCAGGGCTATAAACATGGAAACAACAAATAGCCCAATGATACCCGGACTATACCCCAGTAGTAACAGCACAAATATTAATCCAAAGCAAATGAGGCTTACAAATAATAAAATCCTGTACAGTAGATTCATCTAAAGACAATTATCTTTAAAATTTTAAATTTTCCACTTCAAAAAATAATTAGAGAACGTCTGAATACAATCGTGCCGGAGGTAAAATTAAAAATACCGGATACTTCTCAGTACTTAATTTGCAGCATTTCTTAATAGATCGAAATGCAACAAATAACATGTTTTTTAGCTGAGTTGTTCACAGGAACTCACCCGGCTAAAAATTGATCGATCATTCAAAGAAAGGATAGCCCTCCGTCGCATACTTGCGCATTCCTTCCTCATTAATCTCTACCCCTATGCCGGGTTTTTCCGATATCGGCAGGTACCCATCATCATCGACCATCGAACCCTCGTAGTCAACGATTTCCTGGAACATTTCATCTTCGTGAAAATAGATCTGCCACTCCATAATCATAAAGTTGGGCACCGATGCACATACGTGAGCACATGCCATCGCTCCCAAGTAGGAAGACACCATATGCGGGGCGAAGGGAATGTAATAGAGCTGGGCAAGGTTCGCTATGCGTTGCCCTTCTCCCAGCCCCCCGCACTTCTGCAGGTCCGGCATAATCATATCAATGGCTCCAATCTCAAAAAGCTCGCGAAAGTCATTCGCAAGATAGAGATTTTCTCCGGTACACAACGGGGTGGTGGTTTCCTCCTGGATATACTTGTATGCTTCAGGATTCTCGGCCGGAACCGGATCCTCCAGCCACATTAAATTCAGCGGCTCCAATTTACGGGCTATTTGTTTGGCCGAGGGAAGGTCGTAACGGCCGTGCATATCGCAACAAAGGTCTACATCGGGGCCCACCTGTTCCCGGGCGGCCGCAATCTGGTTATACATTCGTTCCACTTCTCCCTGGCTGGCCGTCCAGTTATACCGGTCCCATCTATTCGGGTCATTGGCTTGGTCCAGGTCAAATTTGACCGCCGTCATTCCATAATCCACCGCCGTTTGAGCACTTTCAGCAAAATCCTGGGGCGAAGGCTGGCTCGACTGGTACAGAGCGGTGTCCATATAGACCCGCACCCGGTCGCGAAATTTTCCGCCCAGCATTTGATACACCGGAACTCCCAGGGCTTTGCCGGCCAGATCCCACAGAGCTGTTTCCACTGCTGCCAGCGCTGCCAGATACATCCCCGACTGGGCGCCGCCAAACACCCCGCTTCGGCGAATTTCATAAAACAGGCGATGTACGTCTAACGGGTTTCGCCCCTCCAGGCGCCTTCCCCATCCTAATACAAGCTGGTCGGTCCCGCGGACAGCATCGGCCCCTTCCCCATGGCCAACAATATCCTGATTGGTATAAATTTTAACAAACAGATGACTGCCACCGCGAATATAGCCCACCTTCAGATCCGTAATTTCCAGGTCAGAAGGACGGGAGTATTGTTTGGTATTTTTCACGGCTGATTCCAGCTCTCTGCCAGCCCCGGCAAGGGGGGGCGCAGCCAGTGCCCCCGCTCCTAATGCAAATTTCGATAAAAATGACCGGCGTGAAAACTTATTGTCTGTATGTTCCATGATAGAATTGAATTACGTTTTATAAATTGTATTTCCTGAATGGGTACCTATTCACCGGCACATATCTACCAGGTTCGCTCTTCAAGCAGCTCCTGGATCTGTTCTTTAGGGACCGGCAGTTCATCCTTATGGTCATCAAGCCATTGGGAAAAATCTTTTTCGATCTCTTCCGTCCAGCGGTTATCTATCTGGTCGGCCCCGTACACTCCTTCGCGTATTCGCTGCTGGCCAAACATATCCCGAAGTCGTACAATCTCGGAGGTCGTAACTACCCGCTCGGCCAGGTGCGGCGGAATAAATATAATTCCTCCATCCCGTCCCAGCACTACATCTCCCGGCATGACCATCACTTCGCCGATGCGTGTGGGCGCGTTAATACTTACCAGGGTGGTATTGAGCTCGCCATCCGGATTGTTAAGATGGTGAGAAGGGTGATAACTACGGAAATACGAAGTAAAATCCTCGATTTCTTTCAATCCGGCTACATCGCGGAGGGCCCCATTATAGACAATGCCATTACCGGAATTGGTATAAATAGCATTGCCGACATTATCGCCGATCGTGGGTCCGTCTTCGTGAGCTCCGAATTGGTCAGCAACGTACACATCCCCCTGCTCAAGCATCGCTACCGGCCAGGCATTTTGCGAGCCGGTCCGGCCGGCCTTTTCTCCCTCCTGCTCAAGTACTCGCTGCACATCGGGCCGGCCGGGCATAAAAGTAGCGGTTAACGCCCGTCCCACCAGCACGCTGTCGGGATTGATGGTCTCCCAGTTTTCGGCATACTGGTGCTCATAGTTCTCGTTACGGAGTACGGCCCAGGCTTCCTCGAGGGTCACGTCTTCCATGCGCTCCAGGATTCCTTCAGGCACTTTCGGACGCCCGTCCGGATAACGCTCTCCCTCCCACTCAGAGGTTAAGGCCACGACCTGCTGTTCTGACATCTGCACATCCACATCCTGAGCCATTAACGATGCCGGAATAAAAAGGAAAAATACGAGTGTAACAACCGAAGAGAAAAGTAGGTACTTGTTAGTCATTTGTTCAGACGGTTTTTAGAAAAAAATTAACATTCGGTATTGCATAGGGGCAGGTAGTGCCCCCCGACTTCAATCAAGGAATTACTGAGGATTATAAGAATCGGTATC
>JBEPXF010000219.1:0-5667 GCA_041642075.1 Fodinibius sp. | reverse complement strand
TTTGCTGGAAATGATAGGGACATATCTCATCATCACTAAACAGGACTTCTGAGGACTCTTCGAGCAATTCTAATTCAATGTTCTCTTCACGGACAATTGCTTCAAACTTCATGTATCAGTTGGATTTTATTTCAGAAAGTCCCTTGCTGGTCGCGCGAAAAGTGAAATCCTGCAGATTATCGGCATCATAAAAAGCAGTCAGCGCAATTTTGTTATTGTCTCGTTCATAAGCCTCAATAAATCCATAGCTTAACAGGTTGATAAGGTCATCGCGGAGCTCTCCATAAAGATGACCTGTTTCTTCGAGTACCACCTGGAAACGCTCAGGGAATATGAGTTTTTCAAGAACTTTTTGTTCGGATTCGGTGATTTTTCTCTTACCCATGCAACTGTTGTTCTGATTCAAATAGGAAAGATAGGAGGAGCTCAGCTATTTAACAACTCATTGTCCGCCTACTTGTACATCGCCATAACTGATTAAGTTATCCCGACCATCATAAATGAGAATGCGATAGATGTTGGATGAAGATACACCGGAATTATTGGTAAAATAACCGCTGTTTAAAAGATAAGAGTCCTGAATTGACAGGTTGGTTTCTTCCTTAAGAAAGATCATATTTTGATTAACGGCATTTGGATTAATTGCATAGAAAGCCAACTTGTCTACGGTATCGGTATAAGGAATTTCAATATCAATAAAAAAATTCTGATCATATCCTACCGGATTGGGATAGGCAGGAGTTTGTACATTAATTAATCCCGCAAAATCTGGACTGGTCTGCCAGTCATTTCGATCCGTTTGCCCCCCTTTCGTTTGTTTTCCATGTTCGGTCATTTCAGTTATACCCGTAAAAGGCGGACTCAGCGCTTCCTCTTCAAACTGTCGTTGGTCATCGCTTTTGGAACAACTCAAAAGAAGTACGGAACTACAAATGAGCAGGGCATGTATCAAAAATGAATTGATGAACGATTTGTGCATGGAATACCTTCAATAATATTTCTAATTCTGATCAATAATATCGAACTTTGGCTACTTATTTAAAAATGAATCTTCAAGAAGGGTTCCCCATTGATACAAGCGTTTAAATATTCTTTGTTGTGCTTTTTTGTTCTGACGATAGCTATTTTTAGCAGGGCAGAGGCGCAGCAATCATCCGTAACTTACGAACATCCAGAGCGTCCCCCATCCCTGCAGGAACTGCTGGAGTGGAAAGAGAAATTCACCTTTGAGGTTCGTTACAGCTTTTTTAAGGTAGGAGAAGTAGAGACTGAAATTGTGCGGGATACCACTCACGAGGGAAAACAACTTTGGTGGTTACGCACTGTTATTACATCCAATTCTTCCATTCCTTTCGTAGGCGAGGAAGAAAATCATTACAACACTTTTTTTGTTGAAACAGATACCCTGCCGCATACACGTCTGTACTGGCGGGACAATGTAGATGAGGATGAATATAATGCCGAACGTTTTATCTTTGATTATGAGCAGGAGAAAGTATTTCTCTCGGAAAATGGAGAACCTACTGATACCCTGGAGTTGACCGAACCCTCTACTTCAGGGCAATTGATCTTTCTCTATAGCCGTTTATTTGCCGGTACAGAAAAGACTTATAGTTTACCGGTGTATCTGGAAGGTGAAAAGGGTTATATAGACGTGATTAATAGCCGTAAAACTGAAACGCGGGAATATAAAGCCTTTCCCGAAGCAGTGACTACTTATTTTACTGAGGGCGATGCGAATATTGAAGGGCCTTTCGGATTTAGCGGAGAATTTAAGGCATGGTATCGAGCGGATGACCTTCGCCTGCCTCTTGAAGCTCATGCCAAGGTTTGGCTGGGTAATGTAAAGGTAAAACTTATAGATTATAAAAAAGAACGAAGATAGAGATAGAAAATGGAGATACAGTTTAAGAAATTACCTCATGCGAAAGATTTACCTCTTCCTTCATATGAATCAAAATATGCGGCCGGAATGGATATGAGGGCAGCCCTGGAAGAGCCTGTTACACTAAAACCGGGCGAGAGGGCACTTGTCCCAACAGGATTGAAAATGGCGATGCCTAAGGGATACGAAGCCCAAATGCGTCCACGCAGCGGACTGGCGTACAGAAATGGGATCACCATGCTGAATACCCCGGGTACTATAGATGCAGATTATCGCGGAGAGCTAAAGATGCTTGCTATCAATTTGGGAGAGAAAGACTTTGAAATTAATCACGGAGATCGTATTGCCCAGATGATTATTGCACCGGTTATACAGGCCCAAGTGCACGAAGTGGAAGAATTATCCGATACGGAGCGCGGTGACGGTGGGTTTGGCAGTACAGGAGTGAAATAGTAATTAGTTAATGGTTATTCGTTATTGGTTGGATTTCCAAATAACCAATAACAAGTAACAAATAACCAAGGTCTTGTTCGATAAAATACGTCCATATGTCGATCTGGTTTCCCACAATCAAGACTATCGCCGGTTGTGGCTCAGCCAAATTGTATCCAATTTTGGCGACTGGTTCGGTATTCTGGCCGTCTACGCCCTTATTAACCGCTATTCCGATTCTGAGTTTTTACTGGGTCTGATAATCATCGTTAAGATGATGAGTCTGGCCAGCTTTTCACCTTTTGCCGGATACATTACCGATCGCTTTAACCGGCGTCGTATTATGATTGCCTGTGATCTGCTCCGCGCGGTGATTGTAGCGTGCCTTTTGTTGGTGGTTTCCTATGAAACCCTTTGGCTGGCTTATGTACTTACCGCATTGCAGATGATGCTTTCTGCGATATTTGAACCAGCTAAAACCTCCTCCATTCCAAATGTAACCACCAAAGAGGAACTGGTAGATGCCAACGTGTTATCGGCTGCCAGCTGGAGCATTATTTTTACTATTGGAATGGGGCTTGGGGGCTTGGCTACCGCCTGGCTCGGTACCGATCTTGTTTTTATTATTGATGCGGGTACATATGTCCTTTCTTCTTGGTTTATTTACCAGGCGGTTATTCCACAGGATGAAATGTCCGATGTTGAACGGAAGCGAACCCGCAACCCGCTTATAGGTATTAAGGAAGGCTTCCGTTATTTACAGGAAAATCACCAGGTTTTACGTCCTACCTTGGCTAAAGGATGTTTCACGATGTTTTTGGGAGCACTTACCTACATGTTGATACTGGTTTCCGAAGAAGTTTTAATGATGGGCAGTATCGGAATCGGATTACTTTATTCCGCACGCGGAGTGGGAACCGGTATAGGTCCGGTTATTGGACGACGAATATTCAGCAAGGAACAAGACTGGGTTCGGGCGATGGGCTATTGTATGATATTCGGAGGATTAATGTATATGGTAGTAGGCTGGACGACAAGTCTGATCGTTATGCTGCTTTTTGTCTTTATTGCCCATGCCGCTTCCGGTGCCAACTGGGTAATGAGTACCGTATTACTGCAGCGACGTACGCCCGATACTTTTCGGGGTAGAATTTTTAGTACGGAATGGCTGCTGTTTACGCTGGCCCAATCTATTTCTGTTATGGTGTCATCATGGATTTTGGAAAATGACTGGTTGACAATTCAGCAGACCATGATTGTTTTTGCTCTTCTTTTAAGTGTAACTGGCATTATTTGGCATGTCACTATTACTCAGGAGGAGATGGCTTTTCAGGAAGATCGCCGGAAAAACCTAACTGCCGCTCATGTTGCAGAATAAGGTTTTCAGGTATAGCTGTTGGATGATTGAATAGCCTATCGATAATTTTATTTGCACCTCTATTTTGCGGTTTTAATTTGGATTTATATATAATTATCGGATATTAAAGTTGCTTCAGGGTATTTTTTAAGTATGTTTATAATGTCAGGTACATCAGGCTCATATCTAAAATGTGTTTTATGGGATTTACCGCTATCAGTAAGTTCGAGATCAGGAATAACATGGAAGATGAAGTCCGAGAGGCTTTTATAAACAGGCCAAAGTTGGTAGAAGACGCCAACGGTTTCGTAGGGCTTAATGTTATTTCTCCAAAGGAAAATCTGGCTGAATTCTGGTTGATTACTCATTGGGAAGATGAAGAATCTTTTCACCACTGGCACAAACACCATCGCAGCGAGTCGCACCAGCATATTCCTAAAGGATTAAAGCTGGTAAAACGCAGTTTTTCTTTGAACTATTTCGACCATATAACTTCTTAATTATGCAATAATATGTCAGATTCAAACGGTTCTGTTGCACTGCGTTTGGAAGAAAATAAACAGATACTGGCACAGACCATGACCGACCTCCATTTCCAAAGCCATCCCAAACTGGTGGAGAAATATGGTGAAAAAGGAAAAGAGAAATGCTACCAAGATGCAATTTACCATATTAATTATTTAAGTCAGGCCATCCGGATTGATAGCCAAAAAATATTTAATAGTTATTTGGATTGGACACGTACGATGCTCAAAGAACGGGGAATGGGAGAAAATGATCTGATGGATAATATGAGATTTTTGAAAAAGGCGATCCATCAAAATATCTCTGGAGATGATGCATCAGAACTGGTTGCCTATATTGATCGGGGACTGGCCTCTCTACGGGACAAGGAGGTAAAGCAACAATCATTTTTTCAGCCTGGTGATCCCTTGGTGAAAGAAGCCCAAACTTATCTCGACTTTTTGTTAGCCGGCAAACGTACAGAAGCCGGGGAGCTTATTGATAAATTGGTCGAAGATGATGTATCTATAAAGGATATTTATGAGCACATCTTTCAAAAGAGTCAGTATGAAGTGGGAACACTTTGGCAGTCCAATAAAATTAGTGTGGCCCATGAGCATTATTGTACCGCAGCCACCCAACTTATTATGTCGCAGTTGTATCCCCAAATATTTTCTACGGATAAGAAAGGATACAAACTGGTATCCTGTTCAGTGGCCGATGAACTCCATGAAATAGGTATACGGATGGTGACCGACTTTTTTGAAATGGAAGGATGGGATACCTACTATATGGGCGCTAACATGCCTTCTGATAATTTGATTAGTGCCTTAAAAGAGTATAAGGCCGACGTGTTGGCTGTTTCAATAACTATGCCGCTTCACATTGAAAAAGCCGACAAACTGATTAAAGCTATACGATCTGATATGGTAATTAATGATCTCAATATATTGGTAGGTGGATATGTCTTTCGTACAGAACCTGGATTATGGGAAAAAATAGGCGCTGACGGGTCTGCGGATTCTGCAAAAGAAGCTATCGAAATTGCAACAGAGATGGTTATCCAAAAATCATGAAACATTTAGCCAAAGGAATTGCTTTTCTTTTAGATGAAGCGGGGATTATTACAGAAGTCATACAGGATAGCATGGCGTTTTTCGAAGAAGAAGATCCACATGGGACTCCGTTTACTGCTTATTTACATGATAATAGTGTTAAAAAAAGCTTTGATCTTATCCACAGGATTAGAAAAGAGGATGCCGCATTTGACTGGGAGATGAATACAACGGTAGGCAGGGAGGAGTATTTACTTACATTTTCCGGTATCAAAATTGAAAGTGGTATTATTATGGTTGGGACTACTAGTTCGGAAGATACTGAAACGTTTTTAAATGGGTTGATGAAGATAAATAATGAGCAGCTGAATAAGCTGCGTTCAATAATAAAAAAGAAAGGAGGACAAGAAGGTAATGCAGGTGATGAGTTAATA
>JBEPXF010000218.1:0-5685 GCA_041642075.1 Fodinibius sp. | reverse complement strand
CATTTAACAGTACTTCATTTCTTGTGTGATTTAAAGTACTAAGAAGTTAAAGTTTGAGTTTATTCTTGGTATTCATATAGCATTATTTCTTGATGATCTTAATGTAAGCACACTATAAACAAGGGATAACTACTCTGGTAGAAAATTAAATAAGTTTTAGGAGAGGAATTTTATTTTGACTTAAACTGTAAATTTTATTTATTCAGTTTCTCTCTTTTCCACAAATTTATTGCCTCTATGAGGATCCAGATTGTGAAGCCCAGGATAATAGCTCCAAGGAAAAAGAGAAGCATATTAGCATCTGATGATCCCAAACCTGACCACTCAAATACGACCTGCTCCGTCATAGCCCATAGTGTCATAAAAAAGAGAAATATCATTGGAATAAGAGTATAAATGATGGGTCTCCCTTGTCGCTTCAACCAGATGGTAATTAAGAGAAAACTAATACCCGCCAACAACTGGTTGGAAGTCCCAAAGAGTGGCCACAGCAGATAACCACCGGAACCGAGTCCACGGGGGCCTTCAGGAAGTAAGACGAGAGCTGCACTGGATAACACGGCAATAGAGGTAGCTACATGTACTCCGGTTAGTTGTTTAATATTATAGACTTCTCCCAGTTCAGCGATTATATAGCGCATCAGCCGCACCGAGCTGTCCAGTGTGGTAGCGGCAAAACTAACTACAATCACTGCGATAATAGTTCGAGCAGCTTCGGCCGGGATCCAAAGTCCTGTAGCCAGCTGACCTGCTCCCTCTATAAAAGCATTCAAACCATTAGATCCTGCTGCGGAAAAGGAAGAATAGGTCGAATTAAAAGCCTCGCCGCTTGAAAAATAAGTGGCTACTGCCAATATTGTTATAATAGCCAGAGCCCCCTCTCCAATTGCTCCGAGGTATCCTACAAAACGGGCATCAGGCTCTTTATTTATTTGTTTTGAGGTCGTACCCGATGAAACCAGTCCATGAAAACCCGATACAGCTCCGCATGCAATAGTAATAAAAAGCAATGGGAACCAACTGACATCATTAGCAGCAGGATTGCTTGCGGGAGCGGTAACGCGGGGGACCATCACAAACAGTCCTAGGTACAGAATGACTAACCCTAAAATTAATTGTTGTGCATTGATGAAGTCCCTGGGTTGAAGAAGCTTCCATACTGGCAGTACAGAGGCAATATACACATAGATCATCAGGACAGTAATCCAAATCAGAAAAGCCATGGAAGTACTGTTGAGTCCAAATAGAACGGTATTTCCTTCCCCTCCAAAATAACGGATGAAATCAATCTGCAGGGCCGGAATATAAGTAGCTATTACGGCTGAGGCATACATTACCACCAGTACAATAACAGAGGGAATTAACATGTTTCCTTGCCGTTTATAGGTATAGTAACCGATCCAAACAGCCAGTGGAATTTGAATAAAAATTGAGATTACGCTTGCGGGAAATGAAATAAACAGATTGGAAATCACCCATGCAAAAACGGCATTTACCATTAATACCAGAATGAGGATAATGAATAGAAAGAGAATACGTCCCCGTTTTCCGATCAGTTCATCCGCCAACGTTCCAATGGAGCGTCCCTGGTGACGAATAGATAGAACCATGGTTCCAAAATCGTGCACCCCGGCGGCAAAGACGGTCCCGATAGCAACCCACAAAATAGCCGGTAACCATCCCCAGTAAATAGCAATAGCCGGTCCAACAATTGGGGCTGCTCCTGCAACAGAGGTGAAATGATGACCTAATACAATCCACTTATTTGTAGGAACAAAATCACGGCCATCTTCAAGTTCATGGGCAGGAGTTTTATAGTCAGGATCGAGTTGGTATATCTTTCGAGCAAGGAATTTAGAATAGAAAACGTAACCAAGTGTAAAAATTATTATAGCCCCTATTGCAAGTAGTATGCTATTCATAAAGCCTTAAAATTTGGTCTATCCTCTTATTTGAATGCAGAAAAAAGATATAACAAAATTAAAGCAAACTTTTCGCTCTGTTCAATAGCCTAATCCATTTATTGGGGAATAGGGATTGGATATAATATTTAAAAGATGGGCCTTTGATATTCTCCTTAGTAGAAAATATTTAGCTAATATCCTCAAAAAAGAAAGAATTGGTACTGAAGATATATTCCTATTCTATTAAAGATCAAAGAAGAGGGCTATCCTCGGTAAACCGGCACGTTTGAGCATGCCTCACCGTACATCAATTTTTTAACGTGCGGTATAAGTTTTTGAGTGGCATAAAGATAAACACTATCGGGTACGGGACGTTCATCATCGCTGCACCCTTTGAGAATCACAAACTTATCAGCGTATTGGCTCCAATCTACCGAATCCAGCTTCCGAGTATATAGTTCATGAGTAATGTCATCTGACTGACCCTTAAAAACCTCTTTAGCATATGAAGTCAAATGCTTTCCTACCAGCATGAAAGCCCACTTGGAAAGAATCGCATCAGTAGAGCAATAAACGCAAACATACTGGTCTTTATACTGCTCCCAATCATATTCTTGAAGCTGCTCCCGAAAGTCCTTCTCCTTTAAAATAAGTCCCTTAAACAGGAATTGCTTGAGATCGAGGCCTGCACGCGGGGTATCATCGTAGTACTTCTGTAGATCAACCGTTACGAGCTTATTGGATTGTTTTACCTTGTTGATAATTTCGCCTTGAGTATCTGTAGCCATAACTTACACTGAAAATGATTCTCCGCATGAACATGTACGCGTTGCGTTAGGATTTTCAAAGTAAAAACCCTGACCATTCAGCCCTTCGGTATAATCTAGTTCGGTACCGGAGAGGTATAAGAAACTTCGCATATCAACGACTAGTTTAATACCATTGGTCTCAAACTCTTGATCCTCTTCCGTTTCATCTTCCGGTTGGGTATCGAAATCGAGATCATAGGTTAATCCTGAACAGCCGCCGCTCACAACTCCTACCCGAAGCTTGGCGTCATCCGGCAAATGCTGTTCATCGCGAATTTCCTTAATACGTGCTGCTGCTCGGTCACTTACCGTAATGGACATATATTTTAAACACTAATCTTATTTAAACAGAAACGACTTGAATCTCAGGATCAATACGCTTTACCATGCTTTCTATAGCATAGAGCGTACCACTGGTAGCCGTAGGACACGTACCACAGGATCCCTGATAATGTATTTTCAAGCGGTTACCATTTAAACCTAAAATCTTCAACCCTCCCCCATCTGCCAGGAGATACGGGCGAACCTGTTCGTCAAGCAATTTATTGATTTCCTGTAACCGGGGGTCATCGGACTCCTGCACCTCTTTGGTCGCATGCACTTCGTCGTCTTCCTCAAGATCGGTCTGGGGAGTTGCTTCTCTAATGGGAGGAGCCAGCTTGCGAAGTAATTCCGACCATACAGCTTCACCATCCTGGGTGACAGTTACATACTTATCCACATAATAGACATTAATAACGTTGTCTATAGCAAATAGCGCCGACGCCAGCTCATCATGCTTGGCATCAGAAGCATTTTCAAATGATTTAGTTACCCCGTTTGTAAGAGGTTCTCCCAATACAAAACGCATAGCATCTGGATTAGGTGTTCGCTCAATTTCTTTAATCTTAGGCATAATTTGGTAACGGTTTAATTACAGTTTACCGCTCTGCTGTTTAGAACGAATATAAATAAATTATAGTTTCCAGAAAACCAAAGAATTAATCAGAAAAACTTTTTGGACTGTTTAATTCCTTCAGCCAGTCGGTCTATGTCGTTTCTGTTGTTATAAAAAGAGATGGAGGCACGTGCCGTAGCAGGTATATTAAATCTTCGCATCGTTGGCTGTGCACAATGATGGCCAGTGCGGACCGCTATGCCCTGTTGATCCAGGATAGTACCGATATCACTGGCATGGATATCATCAAACACAAAGGAAATTACCGAAGCTTTATTCTCGGCTGTACCTACGATACGAAGTCCTTCTACAGCTTCCAGCTTTTCGGTTGCATAAGCCAAAAGCTCTTGTTCGTAGCGAGCGATGTGCTCCATACCGATATCGGTTAAATAATCTATGGCTGCTCCAAAACCGATACCTGCAGCAATGGGGGGCGTTCCGGCCTCAAATTTATGAGGTAATGTATTAAAAGTAGTTTCTTCAAAACTTACTTTATCAATCATATCTCCACCACCGCGATACGGGGGCATTTCATTGAGATACTGTTCTTTTCCATAGAGAATTCCGAAGCCTGTAGGTCCACACATTTTATGAGCAGAAAAGGCGTAAAAATCAGCATTCAAATCCTGTACGTCTATCGGAGAATGAGGTACAGCCTGTGCCCCATCCACTAATACGGGAATATCATATTTATGTGCTTCTTCAATGACTTCTTTCACCGGATGAACCGTGCCCAATGCATTGGAAACATGTCCAATAGCCACCATGGCCACATCTTCATCGAGTAAATCAACATAGGCCTCCCAAATCAGTTCTCCACGATCGTTTACTGGAATAACGGCCAGTGCAGCACCAGTATCTTCAGCTACCATTTGCCAGGGCACAATATTGGCATGATGCTCAATTTCAGAAACGACAATCTTCTGCCCTTCTTCAAAAAAGGTGCGTCCATAACTTTGTGCTACGAGATTTATGGAATCGGTCGTGCCACAGGTATAGATAACTTCATGACCGTGGCGCGCATTAATCAAATCACGAGTTTTCTCACGGGTTTCCTCGTAGAAGTCCGTTCCCTCCTGGCTCAAGGTGTGAATACCGCGATGCACATTTGCATGCTCGTGACGGTGATAGTAATCAATACGATCAGCAACCTGTCGGGGCATCTGGCTTGATGCTGCGTTGTCCAGATAGACCAAAGGATTCCCCTTAACGGTCCGTTCGAGAACCGGGAAATCCTTTCTAATGGCATCAAAATCTACTTGACGCCTGGTCGTATCTTTAGCAGGCTGTGCCATATCTAAGCCACTAATTGAGAGTCTAATTGATTATTTGTAAAGCTATGAACCTCTTGTACTAACAGTTCTTGTACCGAATCGACCGTAATATTTTTGATGGTCTCCAGTGCAAAGGCATAAATCAACAGCTCACGGGCTTTTTCTTCATTTAGACCGCGGCTCTTCAGGTAAAACAGCTCATCTTCTTCGAGTTGGCCCACCGTGGCGCCGTGGGTACAAACAACATCGTCAGCAAATATTTCCAGCTGTGGTTTGGTATTAACCAATCCTTTCCTGGAAAGCAGCAGATTCCGATTCTCCTGGAAGGAGTCGATTTTCTGTGCATCACGTCGAACGAAAATCTTACCGTTGAATACAGAGTGTGCCTTTCCAGTGATCACACACTTATGCAGTTGGTGACTTTCACAGTGCGAGAATCGGTGATCCATAACAGAGTGCGTATCGGAAACCTGATCACCGTCAATAAGAACCAATCCGTCTACAGTAAATTCAACCTCTTCATCCCGTTGCGAAATACGCGGCTCGTTCCGAGAGAGCTTAGCTCCTCGCGTAATCGTGTAAGACTCGTAGTTGGCATGTTTAGCCACAAAGGCAGCTGTACGTGCAATATGAATCGCTTTCTTGCTGTCGCGCTGAATTTTGGTATGCTTGACGTAAGATTCCTCTTCAGCATTCACTTCTACGACCGGCAGATTGAAATATTTGTTGTCTCCCAATCCGATGTGATCTTCTACTATTGT
>JBEPXF010000217.1:0-5698 GCA_041642075.1 Fodinibius sp. | reverse complement strand
CAAAAAAAGATCATCGAAGTTTAAGCCACTGTTAGAGGCCTTGGATAAACTGGAAGTGGGTGGAGATGCCATTGAAGTGGACTATGAAGATGAAAAAAATGTCAATTCCATGCGGACCGCTGTCTATCAGTATAATAAGGAGAAAGGAGTCAAGATTAAGACCGGAAAGGATGCAGAAAAGAAGAAGATTTATTTTTATAGAGAAGAATAAGTCATTTCTCAAATAATTTGTTTCGAATAAATGCCTCCTGATAGTAATAAGTGGTTTTCCGTAGATGAAGTGTAGATTGATAAAGACTGCTTTTTCTCGGTTCAGTATCTCGACAGAAAAAATGAGCGGCTGATAACTAAAAGATAAAGTATCCCATATCTGCTATTGATTGGCAGTCGGAAATTGGATATGCTTTTCCCACCACAATAATCATTCATTTTAACTAGCAAATATTTTTCTTGTCTGTATACGCTGATATTGTTTTTCCATCTGCAGTGCGTCAGCCTTTTACCTATGAATTGCCGGAAGTGCTAAAAGAAAATGCCGCTCCCGGGAAACGTGTATGGGTGCCGCTTCAGAAGCACAAGGCCATCGGTATGATTGTTAATATACATGATCGAAAACCGGATTTTAATACGCGTAAGGTCGAGAAAATTCTGGATGAGGAAGCAGTGCTCTCCGATGAATTGCTGCAACTGACACAATGGATGTATCGGTTTTACTATTGCGCCTGGGGCAAAACCGTGCAGGCAGCACTGCCAGCCGGACTTAATTTTTATGCGGAAAAGAAAGTTCGGGCTGCTATTGATGAAATACCAAACTATCTGGATGACAAAAAACAGGATATCACTACAGAGATTCTGTCAGAAGGAGCTTACTTGTTGAAAGAAGCCAATAAGAGGTGGGGCGATAAGGTTATTAAGCGGCTGGTGGGACAAAAAGTGCTGGAGATATGGGAGGAACCGGCTCTTAAAATGGAGCCCAATACCGAAACGCTATGGTTATGGACGGAGGAGGATTCTCCTGAAAAAGCCCGGAAAATTGTTCTGAAGCACAAAGAAAAGGATCAAAACTATAAGTGGGTACGGGCATTAGAATTGCTTTTAGAGATAGATCTTCCGGAATTTCAACCCCAGCTGACGTCTCAGGAATTGTTTGAATATTATACGCTCAATCGTATTAGGGAAGAAGGATTGATTACTTCGAAAGAGGTAGAGGCCAATAATTTAAGTCTGAAATATGAATACGATCCCTCCCAGCTTAAGACCTTAAATGAGCAGCAGCAGCAAGCTTATAAGGCCATTGAAGAAGCTCTATTAAATGATCAGTTTGCTTCTTTTCTGCTCTTTGGTATTACAGGCAGCGGTAAGACAGAAGTCTATATTCATGCGCTTAAAAAAGCGCTTGAGCAAGGTAAAGGAGGACTAGTACTGGTTCCCGAGATTGGATTAACCCCACAAATTGTAGAACGTTTTTACCACATTTTTGGGGACAACATTGCGGTTTTACATAGTCGCCTGACTAATCGTGAGCGTTATGATGCCTGGAGGGCACTGCAAAAGGGTGAGAAACGTATTGCCATAGGAGCCCGGTCAGCGGTATTTGCACCTGTACAGAATTTAGGACTCATTGTAGTTGATGAGGAGCACGATGCCTCGTACAAGCAGGTGAATCCGGCGCCCCGCTATCACGGCCGGGATGTGGCTATTATGCGGGCCTATATGAATGATGCGGCCGTGGTCATGGGATCCGCTACGCCCAGTATGGTTTCTTTGTACGGTGCAAAAAAAGGAAAGAGTAAGATGTTATCACTGACGGAACGTCCTTTTGATGCAACACTCCCCGAGGTAAAAGTGCTGGATATGAAGCAGTATCGCTCGGCGATGCGGGGACCTTTGACGGTGCCTTTGTTTGAAGCGGTGAAAGAGGCGATAGAACAGGATGAACAGGCTATTTTGTTGTATAACCGGCGGGGTTTTTCTTCTTATCTACAGTGCGAACACTGTGGAGAAATTCCGGAATGTCCTAATTGCTCTGTGAGCCTGACTTTTCATAAATCCAAAAAACAGCTTCGATGTCACTACTGTGGGTACTCAGAACGACAGCCTCGGCGTTGCAAAGAGTGTAATAATGAAATGGTTGCCCCACGCGGAAGTGGTACGCAAAAATTGGAAGAGGAGCTTTCTGAGCTCTTTCCTGATGCCAGAACCCTGCGCATGGATTATGATACTACCTCCGGCAAGGAAGCACACGCCAATATACTCCAGGCATTCGGCCGCAAGGAGGCGGATATTCTGGTAGGTACGCAGATCGTGGGCAAGGGACTTAATTTCCCGGATGTAACCGTAGTGGGTGTCATTGATGCGGATACCGAACTGGCTTTTCCTTCTTTTCGATCGGGTGAGCGGATGTACCAGCTCCTGAGTCAGGTGGCAGGCCGTTCGGGACGCGCAGAGAAGAAAGGACGGGTTTTCTTTCAAACCTGGCAGCCGGATCATCCAGCCATCAAGACAGCACGTAAGCACGATTATAAATCCTTTGCGCGACAAGAATTGGCTTATAGGAAGATGTTGCAGTATCCGCCCTATTCACGGATTATCCGGTTTACCTTTAAAGGAAAAAGAGAAACCCGGGTGCGGAGAGTGGCCGATGCATTTACGGAAAGTCTTTCGGAAGTCCTGGGAAATATGGAGGCCGTTTTGGGTCCCTCTCCAGCTGCTATCGCCCGTATGCAGAACTTTTATCGATGGGAAAGCCTCTTGAAAATAAGGCCTTCCAATGGGGCAGGTGCTATAGAACGACTTATAGACCAGACCTTTGAGCGGTATGAAAACCGTAAACCCAAAGGCGCCAGCAGCGTGCGCATCAACGTAAACGTAGATGCACTGGAGTAATGAACTATTCTAACGACTCTATCCCGGCTTGGGCCACGTCATGATCGTTGTCAACCGTGCTTCCTGATACGCCTATTGCACCTATAATATATCCCTCTTTGTCTTCTATGGGTATTCCGCCCGGAAAAGAAATTAATCCATCATTGGAATGTTCAATATTGTAAAGGGAACCACCGGGCTGAGATAATTTTCCTACTTCTCCCGTATTCATATCAAAATACCGTGCTGTTTTCGCTTTTTTGATGGCTATATCAATAGATCCTAACCATGCTCCGTCTTGTCGTGCAAAGGCTTTAAGGTTAGCGCCTCCATCTACGATTGCAATATTCATCTTCAGATCTAATTCATCAGCTTTCTTTTTAGATGCTGCAATAGCTTTTTCAGCCTGTTGGAGAGTGATGTCCATAGAAATTATATTTATAGGAGTGAGATTTAGAGCTTCATTTCAATAGTAAAATGACTCTCAACAGGAATTCGTTTCCAAAATAAAGCCTTATGTGGATTCTACTTATGATAAATACACAATAGTACTCGCAACGTTCGTTATAATTACTTGCAATCTATTGAATAAATTCGATTATTAAAGTCATCAACACTTGTTAACAGTTTAGTGAGGTGCCTATGGGTGAGTCCAGAGTAAAGCTGGCCGACAGTCAGGAAGAAGTACAGCGGTTTATGAAATATGTGTTGAAGGACTTGCGGGCGCTGGATCGTATGCTTGAGGAAGGTAACTGGTTTGAGACCGATCCAATCCGTATTGGAGCCGAACAAGAGCTCTTGTTGGTCAATCAGCAGGCAAAAGCATGGCCGCACTCAATGGAGATACTGGACAAATTAGAGAGCGAGGGTGCGGAAGGTTTTACCACTGAGTTTGCCAAGTTTAATCTGGAAATCAACTTAAAACCGCTGGAGTTTACCGGCGATTGCCTGTCGCAGATGGAGGAAAACCTTCAACAGCAGATAGACCGCGTACGAAGAGTAGCGGAGGATATGGGAGGAGAAATACTTTTGACCGGTATTCTTCCGACCATTCGTAAGATGGATGTAGATTTAAAAAATATGACGCCCCTGCAGCGGTATAGGGCTCTTTGCGAGGCTATTACTAAACTCAGAAGTGAAGATTTTGATGTGCATATTCAGGGAATGGATGAACTGTTGATGAAGTTTGATTCTCCTCTTCTGGAAGCTTGCAACACTGGTTTTCAGGTACATCTGCAGGTAGATCCGGAAGAATTTGTTACCAAATATAATATTGCCCAGCTGGTTACGGCGCCGGTACTGGCGGGAACAGTAGGTTCTCCTATACTTTTTGGCAAGCGCCTGTGGAATGAAACTCGTATTGCACTTTTCCAGCAAACAGTGGATACTCGAACCGTAGGCGACCACCTGCGTGAAAGTAGTCCCCGGGTAACGTTTGGCAATGAATGGGTAAAGGAGAGTATTTTAGAAATTTTTCAGGAAGATACCGCCCGTTATCGCGTATTGTTGAGTTCGGAAGTGACCGAAGACGTGGAGAAGATGCTGGATGAGGGAACTCCTCCGGCCTTGAAAGCACTGCAGGTACATAATGGTACAGTCTATCGGTGGAATCGTCCTTGCTATGGAGTATTAGGCGGTAAAGCACACTTGCGTATTGAAAATCGCATGATGCCTTCGGGTCCCACGGTAACGGATGAAGTTGCCAATTCGGCTTTTTGGCTGGGACTGATGAATAAGATGGATGATTATTATCCCGATGTGTCTGGAAAAATGGATTTTGATGATGCACGGATGAATTTTGTAGCTGCTTCTAAAATGGGACTGGATACAAAATTTCGCTGGTTCGACGAACAGCGAATAAATGCTGTGGATCTTATCACTGAGGAGTTGCTCCCCATTGCCCGCGAGGGATTAGAGGAAGTGGGTATCGATAATAGCGATGTCTCTGATTACCTGGGATTAATTCGGGACAGGGTTTCTTCCGGGCAAACTCCTTCATACTGGATGCTGGATAATTATGCCGCTCTGATGAAGCAAAATGAATCCAAAGAGCACACGCTGGCGGCCATCACCACGGCTATGATTAAGAATCAGAAAAAAGGGGAACCCGTCCATAAGTGGGGTCGAGTTCGGATTGAAGATCTGGACCACTGGGAGCCCTCGAGTCTGATTGTGGAGGAATTTATGACCACTGATCTATTCACAGTGCAGAAGGATGACATCCTGGAATTTGTAGCTAACTTGTTTGACTGGCGGCGAATTCGGTATGTTCCGGTAGAGGATGAAAAGAAGCATCTGGTGGGACTGGTAACCATGCGAATGATGTTTAATGAATATAGTAAGGCAGTGAATCAGGGAGAGGAGGTAGTTGGATCGGTTGAGGATATCATGATTGATAACCCGATAACGATTCATCCGGAAGCCTCAATTATGGAGGCAATGGATATTATGGACAGTCAGGAGATTGGATGCCTTCCAGTGGTTAAAAATAACCGTCTGGTGGGTATTATCACCGAACATAATTATATGAAAACTGCAGGAAGATTAATGAAAGCATTATATTCGAACAGCGATTCTAATGAATAAAACGGCTACAACAGAAGATAACATTCAAATAGCATCAAAGCGGATTATCGGATCCTTAGAGGGGCAAAAAACAGGTCCCTTGGTTATTCTGCTTACCGGCATGCACGGCAATGAAACTGCCGGTGTTGAAGCGGTTAGTAGCATCATTGAACTTCTGAAGGAGCGAAAGGAAGAATTTAGGGGACGTCTCCTGGGAATACGCGCAAACCTGCAAGCCCTGCAGCATAGGGTGCGCTATGTGGATGAG
>JBEPXF010000216.1:0-5709 GCA_041642075.1 Fodinibius sp. | reverse complement strand
ATTAATATTTAATAAAAAGCTATCATTATGCCCATCAGAGAAGTCGAAAAAGAGGAGTGGCAAAATTATTTCGACACCTTTTCAAAAAAATATTTAAAAGATGAAGAGCCGGAATACGTTGAGATTACTGTGTTGAATGATTCTAATGGAGTACAACTGGAATCGAATTGGATGCCGTTAAGGGGTATTACGTATGATGATAAAAATGATCTGTTGGAGATTGAGCTGGATAAATTAAAACGACTAATACGTTATCCAGAAAAAATTTATGTGGATGAAGCTGATAATGGATGGCTGCTCAGTTTTGAAATAATAGAATCTGACGGAACTAAAAATATAATTGAAACGCGATAATAGGTTTCAATTATGGTTAATAAATCCTCTTTAAAGCTCCAACCGGATTTACTAAGTCAGGATGCAAAAGAACTGGCGCGTAGACACACTTTTACATACCAGGATAAAGATATTTTACCAGTAAGGCCTCAGCTTAACAAAGCAAAAGAAGAGCTTACTGAAGCATACAGGATTTTGGCAACGTCTGTTAAACAAAACAAGAATATTACTCCTGCAGCTGAATGGTTGATTGACAATTTTTACATCATCCAGGAACAGATTGTACAAGTTGAAAATGATTTTCCTATCGGTTTTCAGCGCAATATCCCTCATTTAAGTTCTGGCTCCAATAAAGGTATGCCTCGGGTTTTTGATCTGGTACAGAACTTAGCACACCATACCGACGGTAAAGTTGATCTAGAAAATATCACAAGGTACACCCAAGGTTACCAAGAAGAACTGCCACTAAAAGTGGGAGAACTCTGGGCAATACCTATTATGATACGTTTTGTGCTAATACAACAATTAGCAACAAAAGCGAACCGTGTTCTTAAACGGCGTGATATCCGTACGGATATTCAGGAATTTATCACTTTGTTATTGGAGGAGGATTCCGATGAGCCGGGATGGGTGCTGCGCCGAGTTATTGAGTGGATGGAGGCACGTACCGATTCTTATGATGATCGATTACTATATGTAGAGCTCGCTCATCAATTGCAAGCATCCGGTCTAATATCAGAAGAAGAGAAGAAATGGTTTGGGTACCAACTGCAATCTTTTGGGACGACCCTTGATGAAGCACTGAGAGATGAAGCACAGCGGCAGTCAAAATTGCAAGTAAGTATTCGAAATGCTGTTGTGTCGATGCGAGAGGCCTCCGAAACCGAATGGCAGGATTTTGTTGAAGATTGCTCTATTGTTGATCGCATTCTTCGATTGGATCCAATGGGAACTTTTACAGAAATGGATTCAGGGACCAAAGATCAGTATCGTAGTACAGTAGAGCGGTTGGCTAGCCACTCAGAATATTCAGAAAAAGAAGTGGCTGAAGAAGTTCTTTTGCTTACCGAAAATCATGCGGATAGCGTTACCAATAATACCAATGATATCTTTCGGGATTATTCGGTTTTGAAAAAACATGTTGGTTATTACCTGCTCGGAGAAGGATATGATGTGTTGACACAGCGTACTGAATATAACATGCCTTTGAAAGAACAAATTCGTGACAAACTGAAAGAAACGGCCGGCTACTATATTAGTTTTATTGCCCTATTTACCATTCTGCTATTAGCTATTCTATGGGTAGCTACCGATGCCATCAGTTCTTCAATATTTGTATCTATAAGTGTTTTGCTGATAGGATTTTTTCCCGCACTCGAACTGTCGATTTCAGCAATTAACCGCTTCTTTGTGTTTTGGCTTCCTCCACGAATATTGTCCTCGATGGAAATCGAGGGGAATATACCAAAACGTGATCGCACGATGGTGGTGGTGCCAACCCTTGTGAGTTCACCGGATGATCTGGTACATCAGTTAGAAAAGATGGAAATTACTTCACTGGCAAATCCCGATCCCGGATTGCAATTTGTGCTATTATCAGATTTTACTGACGCCGACCAAGAGAACATGAAGGGGGATAAGGCTATTCTTGAAAAGGCTGAACGAATAGTTGACAAAATGAATAAAAAACATTCTTCCCGCTATGGAGATAAGTTTTTCGTTTTACACCGCCGCAGGAAATGGAATCCTTCGGAAGAAAAATGGATGGGGTGGGAGCGAAAACGGGGAAAACTGGAACAGCTAAACAAGCTGCTCTGCAATCCATACGAGGAGCCGTCATTTTCCTATATTTTCGGAGATTTTGTGGATTCAATTCGGGAAACTCCGGTCCGATTTGTCCTTACGCTGGACGCTGATACACGTACTCCACCTGACAGCGTTATTGACTTAGTGCGAGTTGCCTCACATCCTCTGAACCGTGCATGGTACAATAAGGAAAAGGATCGAATCACCAAGGGATACGGTATTATTCAACCCCGGATATCTATTCCTCCGGATGCTGCAAATAAGTCGACATTCGCCCGAATATTTTCGGGTAATGTTGGTATTGATCCTTATACGACTGCCGTATCTGATATTTATCAGGATCTGTTTGGAGAGGGAATCTTTACAGGCAAGGGAATTTATGATGTTCGTGCTTTTCATACAGTGCTCGATGATCGTTTTCCGGAGAACAGGATACTTTCTCATGATTTAATTGAGAGTAATTATGTAAGGGCAGCTTTGAGTACAGATATTGAACTGTTTGATGAATATCCCACAAATTACGCAAGCTATTGTAAAAGGAATCACCGATGGACTCGTGGGGATTGGCAGATTGCAAGTTGGATATTTGGGAAAGCACCTGGACCTAAGGAAAAGAAAGAAAACCCAATCAATCTTCTTTCGCGATGGAAAATCTTCGATAATCTGCGCAGGTCGCTCAATCCCTTCTTTTTCTCACTCTTTTTTGTAACCGGGTGGTTTTGGTTGCCGGGATCGGCTTTAATCTGGACGCTTGCAGCTTTTGGCATTCTTGCTTTTCCAATTTACGTGAGTTTTTCGACTGATATAGTGAATCGGCCGGCGCGCATTAAATGGAAATTATATTTCGAAAAGGTACGGTCTAATCTGAAAATTAACACTATCCAAGCTATATCAACGCTGGCTATTTTACCCCATCAAGCGGTTCTCCATCTGGATGCTATTGGCCGAACACTTTGGCGATTGCTTGTAACGAAAAAACAGCTATTGGAATGGACATCAGCATCTCAGGCTGAGAAAATTAGTTCAAATAACCTCAGATCTTATTTCCGTTCAATGTGGGTATCGGTTGTTTTGGGAGTGGGTGTACTATTAATAGCAATACTGACTAATCCGACAGATCTTTTCATTGTTATTCCGTTTTCTTTGCTGTGGATGAGTTCGCCGTATTTTGCTTGGTATTTCAGTGTTGTTGATCGCAAGAAGAAAAGTGAACTGTCGGAAGATGATGAAACAACTCTCCGTACATATGCCCGCCGGACATGGTTTTATTTTGAGCGATTGGTTAATGAAGAATACTCTTGGCTACCTCCTGATAATGACCAGGAAGATCCATCGCTGCCTCCTGTTGCCCGTACATCTCCGACGAATATTGGATTGACACTCGTTTCAACACTGGCGGCCTATGAAATGGGCTATATTACTGTCAGCGAGTTTTTGACACGATTGGAAAAAATGTTGACCTCATTGGTTCAACTAGATCGATATAAGGGACATTTTTACAACTGGTACGAAATACGGTTGGGTGAGGTATTAAGTCCCAAGTATGTATCGACCGTTGACTCGGGTAATCTGGCTGCCGGACTAATTGTCATAAAGCAGGCGGTCAACCAACTCATGGAAAAAGATAATCCCAACAGTGCTTTTTGGGATGGATTAAGAGACACTGTTGAAACCCTGAGATCTATAATGGTCGAAGTTAATACAGAAGCAGATGTTTCTGATCAACTTTGTACAGAAATAGGAACCTGTCTGGATAGAATCTCAGAGAAGTTAAATGGGGAATCACCCACAACTATTTCCGGAAGTCTTGCTTTATTAGAAGAGCTGAAAGTATTTGCCCGCAATCTATGCGGAAGAAATGTTATGCAGCTTCGGAGTTCATTGGGTGACGAGCGCGTGGACAATCTGCTTTATTGGTTGGAAAGTCCATATCGACAAATTGAAAGTTATAGAGATGAATTAAAACAGTTCAAGAATTCATCTTTCGAAGATTCCCTGAAAATTTCTCCAGAACAGCGATTGAACAACGCGCAGCATGAGGCTAAGAATACCGGTGCATATAAACTTTTGAAAAGATGGGAAGATCAAATCCGTTCCATTAGCAAAATCAGTGAGCGATTGGTTTCTGAGATGGATTTTAGCTTTCTGTATAACAAAAAAAGAGGGTTGTTCAGCATCGGATATAATGTGGAAAAAGCAGAGCTTGATGAAGGTACGTATGACTTACTGGCCAGCGAGGCCCGTATTGCATCAATTATTGCTATTGCCAAGGGAGATGTGCCTTCAGAGCATTGGTTTCGGTTGGGGCGGCGCTTAACCAGTCGTAATGGCCATGAGTTTTTGCTCTCTTGGGGTGGAACAACATTTGAATATCTGATGCCTCACTTGTTTACTAGGTCATATCCCAACACCCTGCTAAATCATACATACGGTCATATTACGGATCTGCAGCGAGATTATGCTGAAAAGTTTGATCGTCCTTGGGGCTTTTCGGAAAGTGCTTATAATAATTTGAATATGGATTTAAATTATCAGTATAGAGCCTTCGGAGTTCCAGGTTTAGGACTGAAACGAGGACTGGCCGAAGAATTTGTTGTGGCTCCTTATGCCTCCATTCTGTCTTTAATGACAGATCCCAAAGCGTCATTTAATAACCTAGAAAGATTAAAGGAAATTGGGGCTTTAGGATTAAAGGGGTTCTATGATGCGGTTGATTTTACGCCAGATCATCTCACTGAATCAGAGCCATACAAAGTAGTAAAAACATATATGGCGCATCATAATGGTATGAGTCTTCTTTCACTTTTGAATGTGTTAAATGATTGGTCAGTACACCACTATTTTCATTCCGATCCTAAGATAAAATCCTGTGAACTGTTGCTGCAAGAACGCGTCCCTCGTGGTATTCCTGTCAAAGAACCGTATCCGATAGATGTAGAGATGGAGCCAGGTGAGCAGCACAGTGTAACATATAATGTTGAGCATGCGGGAATAAAAAATCTTGATGATGCACCTCCACGAGTTCATCTCCTTTCAAATGGAAGTTTCCATTCTTTTGTGAGTCACGCTGGTACGGGAACCTCTCGTTATGAAAATATTAGGCTTACCGGCTGGAAGCCCGATCCTACGGAAGACCCATTGGGCCAGTTTATTTATATAAAAGATTGTGAATCGGATAAATTCTGGTCGGCATTTCATCAGCCCGTTAAACGAAAGCCTGATAGATACGATACTTGGTTTCACAATGGTAAAATACAGACTTCAAGGGTAGACGAATGGATAGAAACGACCACCGAGATATGTGTCTCACCTGAGAATCCCATAGAGCTTAGAAAAATTATGCTCACGAACTATTCAGAACAAGAACGTACGCTCGAGCTTACCAGTTATGCCGAAGTAGTGCTTAACGGGGCCGAAGATCACAAATCCCATCCGGCCTTTTCGAAACTATTTGTACAGACTGATTACCTGCCTGAACATCACGGGATTCTTGCTTGGCGCAGACCCCGCAGTGCTGATGAAGATGCAATGTGGATGGTACATATGGTGGCTAGCCACGATTTGGAAAAT
>JBEPXF010000215.1:0-5745 GCA_041642075.1 Fodinibius sp. | reverse complement strand
AAATCGAGGCATATCCGGGGATGTAACTGATGGGGTGCTCTACCGCTTGGATGAAGTGACCGAGTCAAAACCGGATAAAGTATTTGTGATGATTGGCGTAAATGATCTGGCGCGGGATCGATCGGTGGATTATGTGCTAGAAAATTATGAGGAAATTGTAAATCAAATAGAACAAGATTCACCGAATACGAAGATCTATATCCAAAGCGTGCTGCCGGTGAATGAGGATTTCGAGCAGTTTTCTTCCCATGTTGACAAGACACCTGAGATCAAAGAAGTAAATAAGGGTTTGAAAAAACTGGCCGACGAAAAAGGATCTATCTATATCAATTTGTTTGATGATATGAGTACCGATTGTGATCAGTTAAATCCAGAGTATACCGAAGATGGTTTGCATCTAAACGGCAACGGATACCTGGTATGGAAGTCGGAGATTAAGCAGTATCTGAATTGACTCAATAAAATAGATCAATTCTCCTTCTGTCCTCCTTCGCCAGAGGAACTCGTTGTTTGATATATTTGCTACGAATTATTTTATGAGCCACTGTTATAAATCCCTCTTGGAGAAGAGGGATTTAGGGAGATTGAATCCGTTTATAGAAAGTTATCCTTGATTTTAACCACTTATCGTATATTCAATAATCGCTAAATGTATAAACATAGATACAACTCAGCCATATGAATTCACCACGTCCCTATATCCTTGCTGAAACAAACTGGAAGACCGTTAAAGAACATTCCTATCAGGTGGCCGTACTTCCCTGGGGTGCTACCGAGGCGCATAATTACCATATGCCCTATGCTACCGATGTCATTCAATGTGACCATGTAGCTGCTGAATCTGCTCGCAAAGCCTGGGAGAATAAGGCAAAAGTGATTGTGCTTCCTACCGTACCTTTTGGGGTCAATACCGGTCAGCTAGATGTTGATCTATGTCTGAATATGAACCCATCTACACAGCTGGCGGTGCTAAACGATATCGCAGATGTATTACATCGACAGGGTATATCAAAGCTGGTTATTTTAAACGGTCATGGAGGGAATCATTTTAAACAGATGCTACGTACACTCTCCGTAGATTACCCAGAACTGTTTTCATGTGCATTGAATTGGTATCAGGCGACAGATGCCGAGGATTTTTTCGATGAACCCGGTGATCATGCTGGGGAGATGGAAACAAGTGCCATTATGCATATTGCGCCGGAGCTGGTGCTTCCCCTATCGGAAGCGGGGGATGGCCAAGCACGTAAATTCAAAGTATCTGGATTAAATGAAGGTTGGACCTTTGTACAGCGAGAGTGGACCCAGGTAACGGAAGATACGGGGGTTGGTAATCCTGCTGCGGCATCAGCCGAAAAAGGGAAGCGGTTTATAGAGGCAGTAACCGATCGTATTGGCCAGTTTCTTGCTGATCTTTCTGCTACAGATAATGATTCGCTCTATAAGTAAATGAACTTAAATGACTTATTCTGTAGATTTGAAGAAGGTACAAAACAACAGAGCATATCCAGAAAATCCAAATAATAGTTTTAAAAAATAAAAGAAGTACTTAATTTTGGACAAACAACTCTTAAATATTGAATTGTAGTTAATGCTTCTGTCAAAATCTTGCGAATATGGATTGAGGGCTTCTTTATATCTGGCCTCAATTTCTAGTGATAAATACATTTCGATTAAGAAGTTAAGTGAAAAGCTTGACATTTCATTTCATTTCCTTACAAAAATTCTTCAAGAACTGACAGCCGCGGGTCTTTTGGAATCTATGAAGGGGCCCAAAGGAGGAGTAAGACTATCCAAGGCAAGTCATAAGATATCATTGCAAGAGGTTGTCGTCGCAATTGATGGCATTGAAATATTTACTGAATGTGTACTGGGATTGCCGGGATGCGGGAGCGAGAAGCCCTGTCCCATGCATAGTATGTGGGCCGAAACCCGGGACGATATTGAGGAAGTATTTAGAACAACAACCCTGAAAGATATGTCTAAGAAGGGAAAACAAAATGATTTACGTATTACTCCGGACGGGAAATTTATATGGCAGTAGCATGAACTATTGCAATTATGCAGTTCATGCCAATAATAGTATTGCAATATTGCAACATCGATTGAGTGTCAAATCCATTTTATTCAAATCTGAATAAGTAAATTCACCTTTGAAGAAAAAAAGGAGAACCGTTGAAAAACTGGCATACTTATTGCTGTTACATATATATAAAAGATAAAATACTCTTAAAGATTAAATTTGTGTAATGCATAGTATTACATGATGTATATGTATCTGCCCGCTTCCTAAGGCGGCTACATTACATAACATACTTTTAAGAAAAACTAAATCAGGATAAAAATGAATAATTTGAAACAAACAATGGGACTCATGTTACTGGTAATGATACTTACTGTGGGGTGTGGTGGAGAAAGCTCAAACAGTAACAAAGATGCCACCTCATCTGATAATGAAAGCGAATTAACTGAATTTGAAATGACAAATGGTATTGGCCCAGTTGACGAAGAAATTACAATTGAGGAAATCGATCCTGAGTTAGCAAAAGAGGGGATGCAGGTTTTTGATATGAAATGCGGCGCCTGTCATAAAATGGATGAGAGCTATGTAGGGCCACCATTAGGAGGTATTATGAATGCGCGTACGCCTGCCTATGTCATGAATATGATTTTAAATCCGGAAGAAATGCTCGAAAAGCATCCGGTTGCAAAATCAGTTGGGTCAGAATATCCGACACGGATGACGGATCAACAATTGACCAGAGAAAAGGCACGAGCTGTGGTAGAGTATTTGGCACAAGAATCACAATAAATAACCTCAAATAATAAATAGGATAATACTATGAATAAACTATTAAAAAAATCTTTGTTGTGGCCGCTTGCGGCAGTAGCAGCAATAGGTTTTATATCTATGGGATGTAGCTCGAACGGAGAGTTTGGTTCCTCTTCTAACGCTGCAGAGAAGGTTTATGTAGCGCCGGGAGAACATGATGAATTTTATGGATTCTTTTCGGGTGGATACAACGGTCAGCTTGGCGTATATGGACTGCCATCTGGCCGACATATCTTTACTATTCCGGTCTTTTCACAGGCTGCGGTAAATGGCTGGGGATATAATGAAGAAACCAAACCGATGTTCCAGACTTCAGATGGTTTTGTGCCGTGGGGCGATGCACACCACCCCGAACTTTCCCAAACCGATGGTGAAACGGATGGTCGCTGGGTATTTATAAATGAAAATAATACTCCACGTATTGCGCGTATAGGTCTTGATGAATTTAGAACGCAGGAGATTATTGAGATTCCAAATTCAGCCGGTAATCATGCTTCTTCGTTTGTAACACCAAACACAGAGTATGTTACTGCAGCAACACGCTTTAGTGTACCGATGGATGAGGATAATCTGCAGAACATGGATGTTAGTATTGATAGCTACAAAGAAAACTTCCAAGGCACAATTTCATTTATCAAGGTTTCTGATGAAGGCAATATGAGCATCGATTTCCAGATTAGAATGCCTGGATTCAATTATGATCTAAGTCATTCGGGTAAAGGTCCCTCTGATGGCTGGGCGTTTTTTACCTCATACAATAGTGAAGAAGCCCATACAATGCTCGAAGTCAACGCCTCTAAGAATGATAAAGATTATATTGCTGCTATTAACTGGAGGAAAGCAGCCGAATATGCTGCTAACGGCGAAGGAAAGATGATCCCCGGTGAGCATTATCGTAATTACATCGATCATGAAGAGGGAGGAATTGCCAAAAGTGAAGTGATTGAGGAAGTACGCGTGCTTGATCCTCGAGAGCTTGAAGGGATTGTGTATTTCCTACCCACGCCAAAATCTCCGCACGGCGTTGATGTAGATCCGACTGGGCAATACATTGCGGCCGGTGGTAAGCTTTCTACGGTTATTCCGGTACATTCATTCGATAAAATGATGACTGCCATCGAGGATGAAGATTTTGAAGGCGAAGAGCAGGGTATTCCGGTACTCAACTACGATTCTATCCTGCATGGTGAAGTTCAGGATCCGGGCTTAGGTCCATTGCATACGGAGTTTGATGATAAAGGCAATGCCTATACTACGGCTTTTATATCGTCTGAAATCGTGAAGTGGGATGTTGAGACACTCGAGGTTATTGACCGTATCGATGTGTATTATTCTCCGGGACACTTAATGATTCCCGGTGGAGATAGTCAAAAGCCCGACGGTAAATATTTGGTCGCGCTCAACAAGATTACAAAAGATCGCTACTTGCCAACGGGACCAGAGATGTTCCACTCGGCACAGCTGATCGATATTTCCGGTGAAAAGATGGAGTTGTTGCTTGATTTTCCAACAGAAGGTGAACCGCACTACGCCCAGGGTATTGCTGCCGAAAAGGTCAAAGAAAATCAGAAACGGTTCTATGAAATAGCAGATAACCAGCATCCGTATGCTGCAAAGGGAGAAAATGAGACCCGAGTAGAACGTGATGGTAACGAAGTTCATGTATATATGACAACTATCCGAAGTCATTTTGCGCCCGACAATATCGAAGGCATAAAAGTGGGCGATGAAGTGTACTTCCACGTTACAAACCTTGAACAGGACTGGGATGTGCCACACGGTTTCGCGATGAAAGGTGCAAATAATGCCGAGCTTCTTGTTATGCCGGGCGAAACAATGACCCTAAAATGGGAGCCTAAAAAAGTAGGTGTGTTCCCATTCTATTGTACCGACTTCTGCTCAGCTCTGCACCAGGAAATGCAGGGTTATGTACGAGTATCTCCTGAAGATTCTGATGTAGAAGTATCCTATAGCACAGGTTAATCTTAAATGACCTCAATCCCTGTGGAAGAGAAGGTGAAACTTCTCTTCTTCTTTTGAATTTATTAGTAGTAATTTTCTTTCATTTTTAGCTTAAGATAATGGACAATAGCAAAAGAATTTGGATGGCCTTTGCTGCACTGATATTGATTGCAGTTTACTTTTTTCCCATTTGGAGTATCAGCATGGAGGCACCGCAGTATCCCGAGGGTATCGGAATGAATATAATGGTGGATAATATCCAGGGAAAGGAAAAGAATGATTTGCAAAATATTAACGGATTGAACCACTATATCGGGATGAAAGAAATTAATCCCGATTCTATACCCGAGCTTAAGATCATGCCTTTTATATTCGGCTTTCTGATTATCAGCGGCTTAGTTATTGCCGGTGTTGGTAATAAAAAATGGATTTTATACTGGCTTGGAATATTTGTGCTGTTTGCTATAGCCGGACTGGTAGATTTTTATATCTGGGGATATGATTACGGGCATAACTTAAACCCCGATGCCCCGATTAAAGTGCCAGGCATGACCTATCAGCCACCACTTATCGGTAGTAAACAGTTATTAAATATTAATGCTACCTCACTGCCACATATTGGTTTTTATATCTCGCTGTTGTCTATGGGTATTGCAGGGGCAGCGTGGTGGAGAAGTGGGGACAAGTAACAAAAATTATATTGAATAGATCCATGAGCGTACAGAAACAGCAATCGAATAGAAGCTTAGTTATGACAACTATAAAAATGGTTTTAGTTGTTGGTGTGCTGATGTTACTGTTTGCCGGATGTAGCCAGGAACCGACAAAAATACATTATGGCAGTGACGAGTGTGCGCATTGCAAAATGATGATTACCGATGAGCAGTTTGCTTCTCAAATCGTAACCGATAAGGGAAAAGCGTATAAGTTTGATGCCATTGAATGTATGG
>JBEPXF010000214.1:0-5755 GCA_041642075.1 Fodinibius sp. | reverse complement strand
TTAGGCTACAGCTTTGTGCCGTTGTTTTGGATTTTTCGATATTTGGGATTATTGGATGAGGGGACGGATGCCCTGGATGAAACACATCGCCTGTTAACTGAACAGAGCGAGCTTTATTCCAAACCCAGTGATAATGAAGCCCTGAGTTTAGCTACTGATATTAATGATACTCTCCCTATTATTTACTCGGATGCCATTACCATGCAACCGGTAAACCTGCGTTGGAGACAACAATTTGGAGAAAATGCCAAAACACTCGCTTATGGAAATACACTACCCGGAATGAGTCACAATGAAATTGTAGGTTGGGAGCGGATCGTACATTTGACAGGCCGACTGTCAGTATTGATGCTGGTTGATGAGGCTGATAATGAACGGGTAAAAAAGCGTATGAATATTGTTAAGGAGCTGATTGAAGACCAAACAGCTTCTATGCACCTGTTGAGAACCCGGGGAGAAAGCAGGCTTGCACGTATGTTTTCTCTTATCCAACTAGCCGACTGGACCAGCTTTTATCTGGCAATGCTGAATAATATAGATCCGACGCCCGTCACAAAGATTGATCTGTTGAAAAGCAAGCTTGCAGAGGCATAATCGAAATATTTAATGAGCTGTTTTGAGTAACTTCTTCGAAGTATCGACATTCAGGCAACATTTGTCTACCCAGTGGCTAGGTCAGGATATTAGGTACTTCGAAACATTGCCTTCTACCAATACTTATAGCAAGAAAGTTAAAAATAATGAAGTAAACCATGGAACGCTCGTTTTAACAGACGATCAAACCGCCGGACGTGGCCAGTATGATAGATCATGGAAAGGGGAAAAGGGAGAAAATTTAACCTTTTCGATTGTTCTCAGACCTCATAATCGTGACGGATTTCATGCCCTGACACTCTCTTGTGCCTTGGTCTTGGTTGAGCTGCTTAGCAGCATGATGAATCAGAATTGTGCCTGTATTAAATGGCCGAATGATGTTTTACTGAATGAAAAGAAAGTGGCCGGACTGTTAACGGAAACCGTCTATCTGGGGAATAGTCTCGCACGGCTGATTATTGGGATAGGCCTTAATGTGAACCAGCAACATTTTCAGAAAGATTTAGCTTCCACCGCAACTTCGATCCGGTTAGAAAAAGGGGAGCCCATATCCCGTGAAATGCTACTAGCTGATTTGTTAGGCCGGATCGAATATAAATACCGACTGTGGCAACAAAAACAGACTAAATTGTTGAGGAAAATTAATCGAAATCTACAAGGATACGGCCGTTGGGTTGCTTTGCAAGTGGATGGCAAGTTATTATCAAACCATTATAAGCTTATCGGTATCAATGAAGCGGGCCGGCTGTTAGTTTTGAATAAGGAGGGCGGACTTCAATCATATGCATATGAACAAATCCGAATTATTACCGATTGAGCAGACGGTAGAACAGCAGGTAGTAGCTACTTTTGGAGAGAAAAAGTCTCCAATATTCGTACTTGGTGTAAGCGGTGGCATGGATTCAATGTGCCTTCTACATATTTTTAAAAAACTTGGCATTTCTACCTATGTGGTTCACGTCAACTACAAAAAAAGAGGCCTAGCTTCTGAAAAAGATGCGCAGCTGGTTGTTGATACAGCCCGGAAATGGGGAGTCGATTATACAACCCTTGAAGCAGATCCAAAAGAGGGAGAGGGATACAACTTTCAGCAATGGGCCCGGGAAAAACGATATCAGCAGTTTGAAAAAGTATTAGAGCGTAAAAATGCTGTTGGAATAGCAGTAGCTCATCATCGTGATGATCAAATTGAAACTATTTTGCAAAAAATTTTTCGTGGCAGCGGACTGGCAAGCTGGTCCGGTATGGAAGTTTGGGATGGTCGTATTTTTCGTCCACTGTTAACGGTCAGTCGTGAAGAAATAATGGCATATGTTGAAAAAAATGCCATTCCCTATCGAACGGACCAATCAAACCTAACATCAGACTTTGCCCGTAATTTACTTCGTAATGAATGGTTAGCAGAGCTTTCGGATTTTTTCCCGGGCTGGAAAGAAAATATACTTCGTATTCGTAAGCAGGCCGAATGTTATGAACATGCCCTCCAGTGGATAGCAGATAAAGTAACAGACCAAAATGGAATTGTTAGAAAACAGTTTCACAGTCTCGAGGAGGATCTTCAAAGATCCTTACTGTTGCACTTGCTCAAAAAAGAAGAGGAAGGAATTGAAGTAACGCGCAGTAGTCTAAATCAGACAGAAAAGTTAGAAACACTCCAAACAGGGAAGGCAATACAGTTAACCGCTGATTATTTATTGTTGAGAGATCGAGAGTATTATCGCATTATCAATGATATAGAAGATGAAAAAGTTGACATAACATTGTCCCGGAACCGTATTGCAGGTAACTATACCTATAATGAGTTATTTCTGACAATCAGTAATTGTGCCTTTTCTGAAAAGTTATTCAAGGATAAAACGCTTTTTTTGGATGCTGATAAAATATCCTGGCCTGTGACTCTTCGCCAATGGCGGCACGGAGATCAGTTTAAACCCCTCGGAATGCAAGGTCACCAATCCGTGGCTGATCACCTGACAAATCGGAAAATAAGTGCAGTTCGTAAACAAGATGCTTTTGTAATAGAATCTTTTGAAGAAACAATCTGTGCTGTTATCTTTCCGCCAATAAAAAATCGTACCCAAATTGGTACCATTTCCGAAGAGTTCAAATGTGAAGCCAATACGGAAAAGTGTCTGGAAATTAAATACAGTCAATAGATTTAATGTCGCAGTACAAGCCTCAAACCATTCAGTGTAATGGAGAAACATTTCGTATATATTTGACCGATATTGAGATTGAAAAGCGTGTTTCTGAATTGGGAGAGGAAATTGCACAGGAATACAAGGATAAACATCCTATTTTTATAGGGGTGCTCAACGGAGCCTATATATTTCTCTCAGATTTAATGCGTCATGTTCAGATTCCCTGTGAGGTAGACTTCTTAAAACTAAGTAGTTATGGGGATGAAAAAGTGTCATCGGGACAGGTAACTGACTTGAAAGATATTGATGCTGATATTGAAGGACGACATGTAATATTGGTGGAAGATATTGTCGATACCGGCCTATCGATGAAGTATTTGGTTGATAAGCTGCAGAGGAAAAACCCGGCTTCCATTGCAACTGTTTCACTTTTACATAAAACTGAGGCTACGCATCACGATGTACAACTGGATTATGTAGGGTTTGAAATTCCCACGCTCTTTGTATTGGGTTATGGTTTGGATTACGCCCAGGAAGGACGAAATCTGGCTCAAATTTATATCCTGGATGAAGATTAGGTATTATTGATTCAATATTGAAGGCCACCTGTTTTAATCAATGATTGCTGTAACAACTTATTTTTTTGAGTAAACTCGTTGATAAGAAATATAAAACAACTTATATTTGCGACTTCCTTTGGAGAGGTGGCTGAGTGGTCGAAAGCGCTCCCCTGCTAAGGGAGTATACCCCTATACGGGGTATCGAGGGTTCGAATCCCTCCCTCTCCGCTCCAGCTTCGTTGAGCAGACTCTCGAAAGGGTTTGCTCGGCGAAGCTTTTTTTTATTCCGGTATTTTAGCCGCGTGTAATGCTTAGGCTGTATCCTTTTCTCCATGGAGCGTTACTACCAACTTTCTTCGACCTCCATTATTTCTATGCTCACAAAGGTAAATCCCTTGCCACGTCCCAAGATTTAGGTTTCCGTCTGTAATAGGAATACTAACCGATGAACCCAGTATCGAGCTTTTGATATGCGAAGTCATATCATCCGGTCCTTCGAGCGTATGCTCATACATAGAGGTATCTTCCGGAACCATCCGTTTAAAATGAGTCGCAAAATCTCTCCGAACTGATGGATCAGCATTTTCATTAATTGTTAAGCTGGCACTGGTATGCTGAATAAAAATATGAGCAATGCCGGTTTTAATCTTATTTATTTCAGGGATCTGGTGGAGGATTTCATCCGTAATGATGTGGTAGCCCCGTGCTTTTTGGGAAAGTGTTATTTTTGTTTGATGCCACATTTTTTTAATTAAAAAATTAAAATGTAGAATTAAGAATTTGTTTTTGATATAAAATAAGCATCTGGTATCATCCGAAAATTCCTTGAATCGCTCCCCCGTCGTGACTGATAGTCTGTCCCGTTACATAGGAGGAATGTGGGGAGAGCAGCCAGCCGGCAAGTGATGCGATTTCTTCAGCTTTGCCAAAGCGTCCTACCGGTACAGCCGCCTCCATTTCCTCCCGGACTTCCTCTTTGGATTTATCAGAGTCCTGAACTTTTTTCTTGATAACTCGCTCAATGGCTGGTGTATCATGTGCTCCCGGGGCTAGTACATTGACAGTTACTCCTTTATCTGCTATTTCCTGGGAAAGTGATTTGGCAAATCCCACGATTCCGGCCCGGAAAGAGTTACTGAGTACAAGGGAAGGAATAGGTTGCTTAACCGACTTGCTTTCCACAAAGAGAATTCTGCCATACTCTTTGGATGTAAAATAGGAGACGAGACGTAATATTAACTCGATTTTCCAACGCATTACACTCTCATAGGCCTGATCCCAGTCATAAAGGGCCGTTTCAAGTGGAGTGAGGGCCGGAGGCCCGCCGGCATTAACTACAACGCCATGAAGCTGACTATTCCCAATGGCCGCCTCAATTTGATTGTGGGTATCATCGTCGGTTAAATCTCCAGCAACTATTGATACTTGGTCGGGATAGGTTTCTTGCAGTTCTTTGAGTTTCTGCTCCCGGCGGGCTACCGCAATAACCTGAGCTCCTTCGTCCAACAGTTGTTTTGCGATTGATCGGCCGAAGCCGCTGCTGGCACCACACACAATAAAGCGTTGATCGTTAATTTTTAAATCCATGAGTAAGAATAATTAATTTTGATTCTTAGAAGTCTGTAGCTATCAGGATTAAAGTTCTTTATTCCCTGAAAAAATAGTATTCGAATTTCGAATAACTGTGTATATACCAAAATGTATGCTGATGAGCAATCCAAGTGATAAAACCTCCTCCTAATAAAGAATTAAATTTTATAATAATGAATTACGCAAATAAAGCCGTATCTTTGCAGGCTAAATTTTCGTTGGATTGGCTTCTTGCCTAATCCAAATTAATTCAATGTTATATATGTACAAAGATATCAGAAATATTGCCATTATTGCTCACGTTGATCACGGTAAAACGACCCTAGTTGATGAAATGCTCAAACAAAGCGGTACTTTTCGTGAAAATGAAGAAGTTGCCGAGAGGGTAATGGACTCCGGGGATCTGGAGAAGGAAAAAGGCATTACCATCAGTTCGAAAAATACGGCTGTGAAGTGGGGAGAGACCAAAATAAATATTATTGATACCCCCGGACACGCTGATTTCGGCGGTGAAGTGGAGCGTATCCTGAAGATGGTTAACGGGGTTATTATATTAGTGGATGCCGCAGAGGGGCCACTTCCACAGACGAAATTTGTGCTGCGTAAATCACTGGATCTTGGTTATGAACCCATTGTAGTGATCAATAAAATTGACCGTAAAGATGCCCGTCCTGATGAAGTACTCAATGAGATTTTTGATCTCTTTGTAATGCTTGATGCTACGAATGAACAGCTTGATTTCCCTATCATTTATGCTGAAGGCATCAACGGTATTGCAAAATATGAGCTTGAGGATGATAATGACGATTTAGAGCCTCTGTTTGAAACGATTGTAGAGCAGATTCCACCTCCCGAGCAAAATACGGATAC
>JBEPXF010000213.1:0-5820 GCA_041642075.1 Fodinibius sp. | reverse complement strand
ACTTTGGAAGTCCATCATGTCCTTCCAGCAGCAAGTACGTTCGGCGTTCGGAAATGCTCGCAAATTCAGCCAAAGCAATCTTCGCATGATCTAAAGCCAAGGCCAGCGGCTGACCGTGGAAATTTCCGCCACTGATGATATCACCGTTTCCAAAAACGAGTGGATTATCGGTCACGGAGTTTAGTTCAGTTTCTATCACTTCCCTGCAGTACCGCAATCCATCTCTGCTCGCCCCGTGTACCTGTGGCACACACCGCAGACAGTATGGATCCTGTACTTTTCCACAATGCCGGTGCGACTCCAGGATCTCACTATCAACCAGTAACTCACGCACATTACGGGCCACTTCCTGCTGTCCTTTATGGGGACGAATTTCGTGAATACGCTCGTCAAACGGCCTGATACTACCCTGCAATGCTTCCAGACTCATCGCCGCAATCAGATCGGCAGTCTTCATCAGGTTAATCGACTTTTCCAGTACGTATGCGCCGTATCCACTCATCAATTGCGTACCATTAATAAGCGAAAGTCCATCTTTTGGTTGTAGATCAATAGGATTGAGACTCTGTTCATCCAACACTTTTTCAGCCGGGATGGTATCGTTCCCTTCCTCATTCCAGAACTCGCCATAGCCCAATATCGGCAGTGCCATATGAGCCAGCGGTGCCAGATCTCCTGAAGCACCCACGCTCCCCTTTTCCGGCATGGCGGGAATTAAATCGTGCTCAGAAAAGTAGATCAGCCGATCGAATGTTTTCTCAGAGATTCCCGAGTTTCCCAATCCGAACGCGTGAATCTTAAGTTGGAGCATCAACTTAGAAATATCTTTGGGGATTAAATCCCCAACACCCACCGAGTGCGACAAAATCAAATTGCGTTGCAATTGTGTGAGTTGCTCCCCACTCACGCGTTTGTTCGCCAAGGCCCCAAAGCCGGTGTTGATACCATACATTGGCTCATCACGATCAAGGGCATCCTCAACAATATTCCTGGAGGTTGTTATTGATGATTTATCCCCTTTAAGATTAGAAATACTATTCGTTAAATCCTCGTATAAACTGGGAATGGTAATCTTCACTGGACTGATTTCTTTATCGATATTTTATTCAAAAATACGGGGATTTAAGACCCGATCCCAATTTTAGCTTCAATCTATCTTGATGTAAAGGTCATGCTTCTCTTCTGAGTCATCCCGCAAATACCCATAATCAATTTTAAAATCCCCGGCTTCTATATCATGCTCTTCGGCCCAATTGTACATCCTGCCGAATGTTTCTGCAATACCTTCCAGAGCACCCTGATGCTGCTCATAAATATATTTTTGAGTAGGAATATCAACTTTTTCCATTCCATCGGGTACTTCCGAATCCTTGTCTACCTCTACACCTATTAACTGAGTATATTGACCGTCCGTAACATCCAGTGAAACATCCATCATCACATCCTCCTTGCGACCCTCAATCTCGTCCATCCGTTCTTTAGCCTTTTCCCAGGATGGCGGCATTATTTTATGCAGACTCTGCCAATCCGCCTCTACTTTTATTCCAATAACTGTAAATGCTTCTTTTTCTATAATTTTCATTTTAATTGAGCTTTAGATACAGGATTTTAATAAACTTAAAGAAACAATATATGAGATATACAACATTTAACAGATATTTTTCCAAAAAGAATAACTTACTAATAGCTCAACGATTATCATCTCATGAGGTCAGTTACCTAGCGGGTTTTGCAAATATCCCAAAAAGCCTTTACTTCTTCCTTTCAAATTAAAAAACCGACTCACTGAGCAATATTTACGGAAGCATTATTGCCCTAATATGGAAATGAAAGTAGATGGATAATCAAACATTTATCATCGATTTTGACAGCACCTTTGTAAGCGTTGAATCATTAGATTTATTAGCAACAATATCGTTAGATGGCAGGGCTAATAAAGATCAAAAAGTAAAACAAATAGCTGATATCACCGATTTAGGCATGAACGGGGAGCTATCATTCACCGATTCTCTTAAAAGGCGGCTGGCAGTATTAGAAGCTAACAAATCACATCTGAAAAAGTTGATTCCCCTCCTCAAATCCGAGGTCTTACCCTCCTTTGAGAAAAATCGGGACTTTTTCCAGAAGCATTCGGATTCGATCTATATCATTTCCAGTGGATTTAAGGAATTTATCGTGCCCGTGGTCGCAGATTTCAGTATTCCTGAAGATCACGTCTTGGCCAATACCTTTGAGTTTGATGAAACAGGAAATATTACGGGCGCAGACCAACAAAATCCACTTACAGGAAATAGCGGGAAAATAAAAGTCGTTGAACAACTTAATCTTGAGGGAGAAATAATTGTAGTTGGTGATGGATATACTGACTACGAGATTAAAAAAGCGGGTCTTGCAACTCAGTTCTTCGTTTTTACAGAAAATGTAAGCCGCAAAAAGGTTCTTGAAGCGGCAACATTTGTTGCATCTTCATTTGATGACGTTTTATTTGCCAAACAGACCTAAGAAAACCTTCTGCGAATGAAACAGCTAAACCCTTAAATCATGTTACAACAAAAGGTATTGCCAAAGAAAAACCTCCGTATACCCTGAAGCATAATTTGTATCTTATACATAAAACAAAACAGAATATTCGCTTCAGCTAAATATGTCTATTTCATTCTGCATTCTATGCAACAGCACTGATATCCAGCACTTCTATAAGGATACATCCGAACACTACGCTTCAGATTACTACCAGTGCCAAAACTGTCGATTGATCTTTGCCCCTCCGAAAGATCGTCCTTCTCGAGATGATGAATTTGCTCGTTATGAAACCCATGAAAACGACCCCAAGGACGAAGGCTATCGCAATTTTTTGGGACAGCTATTTCATCCGTTAAGCGAGCTGCTTGAACCTAAAAGCAAAGGACTGGATTTTGGATCAGGTCCGGGACCTACCCTCAATCTCATGTTTGAAGAAGAGGGGCATAGCATGCGCATTTACGATTCCTTTTACGATGATGATTCTTCGGTTTTTGAAGAAACCTACGATTTCATTACAGCTACCGAAGTAGTGGAGCACCTATTTCATCCCGGTAAAGAATTAGAGCAGTTATGGAGCTGCCTGCGTCCCGGTGGATATCTCGGTATCATGACCAAAATTGCCCAAGATGATAAGGAATTCTTCGCCAATTGGCATTATCGGCTAGATCTAACACACGTTACTTTTTATACCAAAGATACGTTTCGCTGGCTTGCCAACCATTGGGATGCTCACCTCTCTTTTCCAGCTGATCGGGTAATTATCTTCCAGGAAAAGCAATAACCTATATCACTCTATCCTCTCAAAGAACACGTTCTTTGTCCGGCCGTTGGATGCATTAAATCCGGTTATCTCGTCCTCTTCGTTACGAATAAACGAGAGGTCTGTGACAGGAAATGCGCCCGAAAAGGAATCCTCATCACCAGGAGATAAGGTGATTTCATCCAAATAATAGTGCTGCAGTACCAAGCTGCTGTCTTCAAGAGCGATCGTATAATTCGTCTCTATTTCCTCACTAAAATAGCGGCTGGTATATTTTTTCATCTCCTCTATGTCTGGCTCCCACTCAATGCGTTTTGCAATATGATTTCCATTCTGATGGAGCGTAAGAGAATCGACCGTCTCATCTTCGTTAAGATGGAATGTAATATCAGCATTTACGCCCACCAAACTAAAGGTAGAGTCGGAGGTAGCCGTTATATCTACTTCAGGCTGACCCGTAGCCTGGGTATAAAGTCGATCACCATCGCGATAGAATGAAAGTACAAAGCCCGGCTGAATAACCAGTTCATATCGCCCGGTCAGTGGCTCGAAGTTTTCGGGATCATAATTAAAGGATTCCTCCTCTTGGCCTGATTTCTCCTCCTCTTTAGGTTCCATATGTTCTCCAAAGTACACATCCGCAATTTTTTGAGCCATATCACCCTGGAAAGAGCTGTTGTTACTTTGTGTAACTACTCCGGCATCGATCTCTGGAAAATACATCAGCATTGATCGGTGTGCCAGATCCGATCCGCCGTGGTGAATATATTTCAATCCCCTATATTCCTGTACGAAAAGTCCCAGTCCATATTTGGTAGATTGTCCGCTGTTTAACTCGTAAGGAGTAGTCATTTGTCGGATGATATCTTCGCTGCCAACTTTTGGCTCCTCCAGGTTTCGGACCCATTTAGCTAAATCCCCAAGGGTTGTATAAATACCGCCAGCACCCATGACCCCGCCTAAATCTGTCACTTCCCTGTACTCTCCATCTTCGCTCTTTGTATAGCCCTGAGAGCTTTCCGGTACTATCTGGTTTTGGTTCTCTCGTACCATCGTCTGATTCATTCCAAGGGGTTCAAAGACCTGCTTTTCCATATATTCAGAGAAAGGCATTTCGGTAACCCGCTTAATCACTTCCGGTATCAAAGCATAGCCGGTATTATTGTAATTCCATTCGTCTCCAGGTTTGTTTTGCAGTTCCGGCTGGCGTTGGATCACCTTGATAATCATATCGCGATCCAAGTCACTGCCCAGGTCCCGCCCGGTCATTGCTAATGTATTTAAAAACTCCCGATAGCCACTGGTATGTGTTAGCAAGTGGCGAAGGGTTACGGTGTGTTCAAACTCCGGCAATTCAGGAATATAATCACGGACAGCATCATCAAGTGACACCTTATCCTGTTCGGCCAGTAATAACAATCCAAAAGCCGTAAACTGCTTGGAAGTCGATCCAATATTGGTTCGAGTTTCAACATCAAAAGGAATATCATAGCTAAGATTAGCCATCCCATAAGCCTCGGAAAAGACAACCTCACCTTTCCAGATCACCATTGCTTCTGCACCCGGCACATCATTCCCCGAATATGCCATCATTAACTGGCCTACCCGGGCATCGGGCTCAGATGCTATAGGCTCTACCATCGACACCAAAAAGGAATAGTCTCCTTCTTCTTCCTTATACGGTGCTACCTCAATTCGGTAGGTACCGGATAATTTCGTATCAAATTGAAAGAGCTCATAGCCCCGTGCCGGCCCATCAAAGGCAGCGACTTCCTCTCCCTTTGGATTATGGACGGTAACCACTACGTCAACACTCTGCTGGTTGGCCTTGCCGAACACAAATTGCCCGGAATCCAATTCAGTCGTATAGAAGTGTGGACCATGTTGAACTAACGTATTATTAATTTCCTCTCCTATTGTAATAGGAATTTCTTTTTGATCTGTTTCCTGACCAAAAACATTAACTGCCAGAACCAGCAAACTACATAATAATGAGATAAAACCTTTCATTGATACAATTCTTTATTGGAGTTTAACTGAAAAGAGCGTTTTCTGATCTGTTCTCTTAAATGCTTTCACGTATTTGACACTGTGATGTTACAGAAAGGAAAGGTGCTAACTCAGTAAAAGTGTATCTCTATAAGACTAAATATGCATAAAGAAATAATATGCCATCATGCCGGATGCAATGACTTTAAGGAGAATATTAGCTAATAATCCCATAAATGATCCGATTGCTGACCGAAAGGCTTGGTCCGATGATTGTCCCCCAATAAGCTCTCCCAGGAAAGCCCCGGCTAATGGACCAACTACAATTCCCACCGGTAAAAAGAGGAGTCCCACTATCATCCCGATTATACTTCCCCAAATTCCGTATGGTGACCCTCCGAACTTTTTTGTACCGTAGGCGGGGATCACATTATCTAAAATCTGAATAGCACCTATAATCAAAAACCAGATAATCAGAAATTGTGTTGTAAATGGCTGCGTGGCCAATTGCAGTAATAACAATCCACAATAGGTGAAGATCGGAAGAG
>JBEPXF010000212.1:0-5867 GCA_041642075.1 Fodinibius sp. | reverse complement strand
TGAGTGATATACACTCTGTTATTCTGGCAATTGGAAGTCCGGAAGCAAAGGTGAATGCCACCAAGTATATGCGATCCAATAAGTTTGAAGGCTCCATTTATGCCCTGACAACACAAGGTGAAGAGCACAGGGCGTTGGCAAAAGCAGGTGCCAGTGCCGTTTGCCTACCTATTACCCAAGCGGGACAAAAACTAGCGGAGCTAAGCCTGTCAGATAAAAGCGGTTCAGAAGAGATGATTCTTAGTCCTGAATTCAGGCCATAATACTGGCCTCAATTGGTGCTTCATTTATTTATTGCGCAGGATCCCGCAAAGTTTACTTTGATAAAAATTTTGATCAAATTATTTCTGTGACAGTGAGCAGGGGATTTGGTGGAGTATGTATAATAAGGACTTAAATCCATTTATAATAAAAAGGGATAATATTATGCGAAAAACAATAGTGCTATTGGGACTGATAGGCTTATTGCTCAGCTGTTCGACACAGGAAACGGTTGATGCCGATAAAGTGATCGAAAATGTAGGAGTCATTACAATGGATAATGACGGGAAGGTTCTGCAGGGTCGTACCGTATTCATTAAGGATGATCGTATTGTACGAATTACCACAACGGATCAGGCAGAGATACCAGAAACAGCCAGCCGAATCGATGGAGAGGGGAAATTCCTGATCCCCGGTTTGTCGGAAATGCACGCCCATATCCCATCCGGGGATGCGGAGCAGGATTATGTAGAGGATGTGCTTTTTCTTTATCTCTCCAATGGAATTACCACTATTCGGGGAATGCTGGGAGAACCTTCCCATCTTGATCTGCGAAAGCAGGCCGCTCAAAATGAAATCGTCAGTCCCCGGATTTATACTTCAGGTCCGGGCTTCAGCGGAGAAAGTGTGGATAGTACTGAACACGCCCGGCAGCGGGTTCGCGATCAGCATGAGGCCGGATACGATTTTTTGAAAATATTTCCCGGACTTACCCTGGAAGAATACAACGCAATTGCCGAAGAGGCGAATGATGTTGGTATTGAGTTTTCCGGACATATTCCTGCTTCCGTTGGACTGGAGAAGGCCATTGAAGCGGGACAAACGACGATTGACCATCTGGATAAATATATGGAGGCCCTGGCAGGCGACACGTTGGATACGGAGGAGGTTGAGGATCCCGGTGTTATTTATTTTGGGATGCACGCCGTGCCCTATGTTGATCGGAACCGCATACCAGAGGTATCTGAAATGACGGCTGAAGGTGGAACCTGGAATGTACCGACACAGGCCCTGCTTGAACATGTGCTGGGTACAGAGTCACCAGATGAGCTGGCTGAGCGCCCGGAATTTCAGTATATGCCGGATGAAACGATTGAACAATGGATAAGCAGTAAGCAGTCGATTACGGAAAATGAGATATATACCGAAGAATTAGCACAGGAATACTTGCAGCTGCGTCGTGATATGATCAAGGCGCTGCACGATGCGGGAGCCGGCCTCTTGCTGGGCTCGGATGCGCCTCAAATCTTTAATGTTCCCGGCTTTTCGGTTCACCATGAACTGCGTTATATCGTGAATTCAGACCTGACGCCCTACCAGGCATTGCGAACCGGTACCTATAATACAGCCCGATATTGGGATGACCTGGAGAATAGCGGAACTATTGCTGAAGGCAAAGTAGCGGATATGGTTTTGCTGGAATCCAATCCACTGGATGACATTTCCAATTCCGCCGATATAGCGGGAGTAATGTACCGCGGCAACTGGCTTGCCGGGGAGGATATTGACAAGGGGCTGGAATCCATCGCTGAAAAGCATCAGTAGTAGTTACTCCAATTGCTTATTACCGGCCCACTACAATGAACGGAGCCCAGTACACCGGATGATTGAATAGCGGATGATTAATCATTTGGAGCTTTGCTTCCCGCATCGACGGGGCCTTTTCGCCAAAGGGAAGCGATTCATCCCAGCCAACCCAGCGGAGGGCGGTATCGATCCAGCTATCCTGTGGTTCTGCATTAATGAGCGCCTTGTAAAACCCATTCATCAGGGAGGCGGTAGAGCGGTCATATACATTCCAAAGGCTGACCACCACCGTGGAAGCTCCGGCAAAGAAGAAAGAACGCTGCATGCCCAGCATGCCTTCTCCCTTGACTACCTCTCCGAGTCCGGTATTGCAGGCACTCAATACCACCATATCCGAATTAATATTGAGCCCGAATATTTCAGAGCTTCGCAGCATACCATCTTCTTGGGAGGATGGGGTAATTTCATCGCCGGAAGACAGTGCCAGTCCGCTCCGGCCCGGTTGTGTTTCATCAATAATTCCATGCGTTGCCAGGTGTACGTATCGGTAGCTGTTTTCCTGAAGCCGGTTTTTAAGGTTTTGTTCGGTTACCAAGTCATCCTTCAGTATTGCTCTCTGCTGAAAGTGTGAGGCGATGGAATCCACTTCCATATTAGTGGAAGGAAGGGAGGCAAGTCGCCCTTTACTGCTAACGCTAACCTCTGATGAATTCTCGTTGAACTGCGATCCGGCTACGGCCAATAAATCACTCTGTTTCTCCGGACGTGATTGATCCAATAGGGTAAGCGTGGTGAGAGAAGGCACATATTTTATATGATAATCCTCAATTAGATACCGGTTGTCCTGTGTTATCGCTTCGAAGGGCATATAGGCCAGTGCCCCATCGGGTACCACTATTAATTGCTCATAGTTTTTCAGCTGCTGTTGAAATGGCCGGATGAGCTTACCGGATAGGTTTTCAGAATGTTTCCGCAAGGTTTCTTTGGGGGCGTTCGAGAGTATGGCATCCCGGAAATCAGCCACCTGCCGGGTCAGGGTACTATCCATCGATTGGCCATCAGAAATAGGGACCCGTTTAAGCTGTACATCATCTTGGCAGATAAGAAAGATAAGCAGGTCTTTATCACTAATAGCATATTGTAATACCGCCGTGTCTTCGTCGATTAGGGATTGGGCCCGCTCTAAATTGATAGCCTCAGAGGATTGCACCTTTTGTAAAACCGGGTATTGCTCAGCCAGCTCGTTTTCGTAAGCCGCAAGCTCCAGCTCTGCTGTTTGGATAGTCTGATTAATTTTGGACTGTTCCTGCAGATCAGATGTTATATCCAGTTGAGTGTAGAGCGAATCAATTTCGTTGCGTTTTTCATTGCGTTCAACCCGGACCTCTTCGGGTAGCTTCTGGTCGATGTTCTGCCGTGCCTTGGCAAGGTCATCCCGTAGTGCCCGTGCCTTGGCTTGTTCAACCAGTTCGAAAGCCCGAGGGGTATTCTTTTCGTATTGCAGAACCCAGGAGGTTAATTCTACATAAAAGTCGGAATGTTTTTGGAAATATCCTGTTTTCAGATCTGAGACAGATCCTGCTCTTGAGCGGTTATTTTCGATGATTTCTATAACCTGCTGACCGTAGATAAGCGCACTATCGGAATTCATTTTGTGGTACTGCCGGGCCATATTTTCGAGGGAAACCAGTTGTTTGTTCTCCGGCAGGAACTGGCTGTAGGCGTGGGCCTTTTTAAACTGGTGCAGAGCTTCCTTGTCTTTTCCCCGAGCTTCATAGATAAGTCCGGCATGAGTAGCGGCGTCCTCCAGGATCGAATAGCTGTCGGTAGAATCTCCGATCTGCTGAATTTGATTGGCGTATTCCCAAGCCCTCTCAAAATTTTTATTTTCAATTTCGAGTGTTATCATGGTATTTAAGGAGGAAGCGATATCATAGGGATTGCTGGTCTGCTTGCGCAGCTCCATCGCTTTTCGGTAATGCTCGGCGGCCTCTTCGATCTTTCCCTGCTCCCAAAGCAGCATACCTAAATTTTTAGTTGTAGTGGCAATCGATCGGGGATCGGACCTATCGTCTTTTAAGGCCAGGCTCTGCTGATAATAGTCGGAGGCCTTTTCATATTCACCCAGGCGCTTGTACAATAAACCAATATTGTTGAGGCTCGTGGCAATACGTTCTGGTGATCCTGTTTGACGAGCCAATTTCAGGCTTTTTTGATTGGCCACCAGCGCCTGGTCATAATTTCCAAGTGAAGACTGTACGGATGCAATCTTATCATGGATACCGGATAGTAAATACACGCTACCTAAGTTTTTTCGAATGGCCAGGCTTTGATCATAGTATTCCAGGGCTCGGTCATATAGGGATAGTTCCTCATAGATATCACCAATATTACCAAGGGTAATAGCAATGGATCTTTGATTATCGATCTCTTCAAAGTAAGGGAGAGCCTGTTGGCTATACTCCAGCGCCTCACTGTAGTTTCCTTTTCGATGATACGCGCTGCCCAGGTTGTCATAGACTACGCCAATTAGCTCTTTATCCCCGGATTTTTCGGCCAGGGGCAGCGATTGTTCATAATAGGATAGCGCCTTTTCGGGCTTTCCCATTCGGCTGGTAGCCCATCCCATGCTGTTGTAGAGATCTCCCCTGTTATAGGTGTCATTAGCCGGGTGTTCGACCTTCAACAGTTGCTGGTATAATTCCAAAGCATTTTCATACTTTAAGCGGTAAACCATGGCACTGGCGTACTCCTTGCCCGCCTCAAGCCAGGATGTGGTATCCTGAAAATCACGGTAGATCTGGTAGGCCTCACGGTAGTAGAATTCCGATTCCTCCATCTGGCCACTTTTATCAAATTGCTGACCCGTTTTAAAAAGGGAATCGGCCAACTGTATACTTTGTCCCCATACCGAAATTGGTAGAAAAAGAAAAGAAAAGAAAAGGAAAAGCCGCCGTTTGTTCATTGATATATTGTTTCCCAGCTGTTTTAACCGCTGTTGAGCCACTAATATATAAGAAAGTATTTAAAATGTTTGATATTATCCCAAATTAAAACCACTTTATAATAGTGCTCAGCTTAAGAGGGCGTCAAATATAAATTACAATGAAATCAGGAGATCATTATGTTGAATTTATTAAGCAATAACTTTACATCGTTTGCTATGCCGGATCAAGATACTCACGAAACGGACGATGATGATGACGGAAAAGAGTAGGGAAAAAGAATAATTTTCTAAACGGATACAATAGATTTAAGCCATGCTTTTTTTAGCATGGCTTTTTTATTGGGATGGATTGAAAAGTTTGCACAGGGCATCAGGCAATACTCCCCCCCCCCCATCAGTCGCTAAACATGGAGTTGACAAACAGCTCCCGGTCAAAGACCTGCAGATCCTCAATACTTTCACCCACACCGATGTATTTTACTGGTACATCCAGCTCGTTGGATACGCCAATCACAATCCCTCCTTTAGCGGTGCCGTCCAGCTTGGTAAGCACCAGGCCGGTGATATCTACAAAGTCGGTAAACGCCTTAGCCTGCTGCATGGCATTTTGTCCCGTTGAGGCGTCAAGCACCAGCAGCACCTCGTGCGGCGCATCTTCAACTACCTTTCCCATCACCCGCTTGATCTTTGCCAGCTCTTGCATCAGCGACTTTTTATTGTGCAGCCGTCCGGCCGTATCAATCAGTGCTACATCGGCATTTTTAGCCTGGGCCGATTCTACCGTATCGTAGGCTACAGCCGCCGGGTCGGCATTTTGTCCCTGCTGAATGATGGGAACGTCTGCGCGTTCGCTCCATATCTTAAGTTGGTCTACTGCAGCAGCGCGAAAGGTATCGGCCGCCCCCAGCATCACTTTTTTACCGGCTTTTTTATAGAGGTGAGCCAGTTTGCCAATCGAGGTTGTTTTGCCTACTCCGTTTACACCTACAACCATCACGATATGGGGCTTTTGCGGAAATTCGGCGTCAAATTCAGCCGGCTTATCGGGAGAGTGATCCTTGAGCAGCGCTATAATTTCCTCGCGCAGTATTCTTTGAAGTTCACTGCTGTTGAGATATTTATCCCGCGCCAC
>JBEPXF010000211.1:3870-5868 GCA_041642075.1 Fodinibius sp. | reverse complement strand
ATAATATTCCGGTGACGTGATCGGGAATCGACAATACTGCGGGGCGTAAAATTAAGCAGCCGCTCTTTCTCCCAGACCTTGGTGTTCTGATACCAATAATACTCCCCGCTCACACTTCCATAATTGACGACCAGCGTGGGTGTGTAGTCCGTACCACTGGCGCTCCATAGCTCGTGAATATCCTTGTACACCGGGTAGACCGGAATATTATGCTCAATCCCGGTATGTCCATCCATAATCATGCTCATGTTATGCGTAAAAGTAGATCCACCTTCCGGCAATACCAGTAATTCAAGTTCCCGGGCCGCCTTTATCACCTTCTGGCGCTGATCGCGCCGGGGCTGATTATAGCTCTTCACTGAAAAAGCCCCAAACGCTTTAGTCCGCTCGAGCGCTGAAACAGCATCATCGTAATCTTCAATCACAGCTTTGTATTCGGCTTCGGCACCATATAAGATACGTCCCGTAGAAAAAATACGAGGCCCCACCATATTCCCTGCCTCCACCGCTTCTGCATGGGAGAAAATCATTTCTGTATTAGAAGAAGGATCGTGAGCCGTGGTAACTCCATAAGCCAGGTTGGCAAAGTACTCCCACTGCTGCTGGGGACTCAATCCCTCCCGAAAGTTTCCAATATGGGCATGGACATCCACAATACCGGGCATAATTGTTTTACCTTCCACATCCATCACTTCGGCACTGGCTGGAATATCCACATCGCCGGAAGCGCCAACTTCTTCAATACGATTGTCCCGAATAACTACGGTCCCCTGTTCTATTACTTTGTCGCCATCCATCGTGATAATACGGGCATTGGTCAGCACCAAGTCGCCATCAGGACGGTCTGATTCCATCTCTAGTCCAATATCAAGCCCCTCATTGGTATCCAGCGGGAGCTCCTTATCCGTTGCTCCCCCTTCCAGGAAGTCAAAAGCTTCCTGTACTCCTACCGAAAAGTACTCTTCTCCCAGCGTCCAGTGCAGCTGCTGTCCGTCATCACTCCAGTGAAGGTTGATTCCCGCATCTTCAGCCACGTGGGTCACCGGTATTGATTTGGTATCGGCGCTTAGCTCAATCTCTTTACCGGCCCGGGGCATCGGTGCGATGTATACTTTAAAAAGGTGATTAAACGCAACCCATTTGTTATCGGGACTGGGAACGAAATTGTTTCCATATTTGGAAGTAAAGTGTACACGCTTGTCATTCCCGGACAAGTCAACGCTTTCATAGGAGTTATCCAAATAGCTTCCTCCCAGATAAAAGATACGTTCTCCGTCGGCATTAAACTGTGGATTCGAACCATCTTCGGTAACCAGGGTTCCCTCTCCTCCCGAAGCCGGCATGGTATAAATGCCCGATTCAATCGTATAGGCATGTCCCTGCTGGTTGTTACCATCTTCGCGCCTATAAACAATTGTTTCCCCATCAGGAGAAAAAGAAGGCTGCCGATAAATTCCCTTACTTTCGCTAATTGTTTGGGGCTCCGCATTGGACCTGTTCATATCCAGCGTGTTTATTTTCCCCAATGCCGTATCACTCCATGTTACATACACCAGCGAATTCCCATCGGGAGAAAAGGAAGGCTCAAATTCAAAAGCTTTCCCATCTGTCAGGCGCTCGAGCGTACCATCGGGGAGCTCTTTTGTCCATAGATAGCCGGCTGCATTGAAGATCATATATTCCCCATTGGGAGCCGTCACCGCATGGCGAATGGCTTTGGCCGTAAAAGTTTCCGGTGCGGGATTCTGTTCAAAAGTTACCGTTTCTGCTATCTGTTGATGCACATCCACTTCAAAAGGAATAACTTCGGATTCCTGGTTTTCCACATTCAATTTTCGGATTTTTCCCTCTGCCCAAAATACCAAGTTTTCACTGTCGGGGGTCCAGTCGATATTAGCATAGGGACCAAAGATCGCCCACGCTTCCTGCTGGTCTTTGCTCAACTGGTCATAGACCGGCCGTTCAATACCGGACTCCAGATCACGGATATACAGTACG
>JBEPXF010000211.1:0-3860 GCA_041642075.1 Fodinibius sp. | reverse complement strand
CTTTTGGTGCGTACTCGCTTGATGAAGGCCAGCTTTTTGCCATCCGGAGATAAGGTCGGACTGATCGCCCCTCCCGCTCCTCCGGTAATGTGCTCAATTTCCCCGGTTTCGCGATCATAGCGATTGATGACATAAATCTGGCTGTTCGGGTCTTTATTGTATTGGAAATATCCCCCGGGATACACGCTCTGACTGTAATAGACATAGCGTCCGTCGGGTGAAAGAAACGGCTGACCGATATCCTGTTGTTCATTGGCCTTTTCCACCAGCTGTATTCCGGAGCCGCCGGAATGATGATACATCCAGATCTCTCCGGCTCCCAGTGAACGGGTGGATGTATAGTGTTTACGGGCGATCAGATATTCACCGTCGGACGTCCAAACGGCATTATTCAGCAAGCGAAAATCTTCATCCGTTACCTGACGGGCATTGGATCCATCCGCATTCATTACCCATATGTTATCCCCGCCCCCGGCATCACTGGTGAAGGAGATTTTCTCCCCATCAGGACTAAAGCGCGGCTGTATCTCATAGGCCAGGTTATCACGTAATACCGTCGCTTCGCCGCCGTCGATAGGCATGATGTAGATATCTCCCAGCAGGTCAAAAACCACCTGTTCCCCATCGGGACTTACATCCAAATTCATCCATGTGCCCTCGGTAGTAGAAAATTCGATCTCCTCATGAGGTCCCCCGGGATTATTGACATCCCATTCCCCACCATCTCCATTCTGGGCCTGGACTCCTGCGCCCCAAAACATTACCAGCAACAGTACTAAACACTTCTTTAAATTCATAACCATCCGTATTTTTTTTGATATTCTATTGGCTGTAATCAGTTTTTCTAAAGGTAAAAAAATAATCCCGCGCTTGTAGCCCTTTTGCAAATTTTTAAAAAGGAAGACAGGATCCTTGCCCTTTCCTTGCTTATAACCCTCACAATAACGTTTTAAAAAGTGGCAGATAACATGCGGTAGTTATGTGAAGACATTATATAAACAGATGGACTCTAAATAGTACCGCAATCTACTCCAGAAAGCTGTTTATCCTCTGATTGATAAGTTAGTCCAGAATGAGTTACTTCCTATAAGTTTAGGTTAAATGTTTTCATGAGCAAATTTGATAAAATATTAACCTTTAATCATGATGGTAATCACTATTTCCTTTGCAGAATTCTTAACTATGGTAATGACTCAAATGAGCTTAAATTTAACTTTGTAAATAAAAAGTCTTCTTCGGGAGTTATTTACACAAGAGAGGCTTTAAAACTTCAAGACGATGATGTCATCACGGATTATGGAGAAATTACTTATCACAGTGATGGTTCAGTTTTATGGAAACATCCAAGATATCCTATAAAATCTAAACGAATCGATAATCCCAAAAGGGAAGGCTTTAGAAGAATAAAGCTATCTAAAATAAATAACTGGGAACCTGTAGCAAAATATGACATTTTTGACTACAGAGTATGTGAGGTTAAAGAGAATTTTTTAAAAGAAAGGGCACCTAAAGTCCATAGGTTTAAAAACAGAAACGTTTTTAACGGTAATTCAATGAGTTGCCTTATTAATCTTGTCAACAAAAATTATGAAATACCAGATTTTGGTAATCCTACTGAAGTAAATGAGAGGATACCGAATATTACTAATAATCTAGACCTATGGGTTATAATCACTAATATCCCTCAAAAAGGAAATTATCTTAAATTAAATGAAAAGAGTCGTCCTATCTTTTCAAGAAATAACGTGGTGCAAATTATGGAGAAAAACACCTAACCCCTTCAAAAAGGGAAAAATAAAGCAGACAGTCCTCACCTACCTCTAGCTCCAGCTTTTCAATAAATCCTATTGTAAACCTTTAGCTGGCAACCGGATATCCAATAAGGCGTAGCTGCTTGCTGAGCCGGAATTGCAGTACGCCGTCTATTTTGCAGATGTGGTGATGTGAATGTCAATCTTTCAAATGCAACCGGAGATGAACTTCACTGGGTGAATATTTCCGGATCTATTTGCATCAAACAGTTCCAATGGATATTTCTGATACAGTTCAGCTAAAAGCCCCGGATTGTGGACATTGGGTCGCCTTGCTCCTGCCTGTTTCGATAAAGTGACATAAAATTAATTTTTCAGGAATCTGTCTCAGTTTTTAAATACGTTTATCAATAGATAACTTTTATGGAATTAAATACCACACAAAATTCTATGCTCAAATCCCTGACCAAATATCTGATTCTGACTTTCATCTTTTTGATCGGTTGCCAGTCCTCTCATGATCAGGATGATTTAAGAACTTTACGAGATAATGCCATCAAACCTTTCACTGAAAATCCATACTACTGGCAATATAAAGGTGAACCCATCTGGCTGGTTGGCGGTAGCTGGCAGGACAATCTGTTTAACCACCCTGTTGGACTGGAAGAACATCTGGACCAGATGGTTTCCGTGGGAGCCAACTATGTCCGAAATGTAATGAGCCATCGCAATGTGGGCAATGTATTTGCATATGCAAAGGATGAAAATGGACTTTTCAATCTGGACCAATTCAACGATGAGTACTGGGATCGGTTTGAAAATTTTCTAAAACTCACCTATGACCGGGATATCATAGTTCAGCTCGAGATCTGGGCAACATGGGATCATTATGAAGACCATCAGTCATTGGGCGGATGGAGTTTTCATCCCTTCAACCCGGAAAACAACACCACTTATGATGCGGAAACATCCGGACTTCCCACCGAAGTCAGCTACCCACCTCAAAACAATCCGACAAGACATTCTTTCTTCAAAACCGTCCCCGAACTGGATAATAACCGTATTGTTCTCACCTTACAGCAAGAGTTCGTCAACAAGATCCTGTCCTATACACTGGAATACCCGCATATTCTCTATACGATGAATAATGAGACCGGTGAGGAGGTCGAATGGGGCGATTACTGGGCCGACTATGTTCGAGAAAAGGCTGACGAAAAAGGACTGGATGTCCAGATTACGGATATGCGGCGCAATGAAGATATCCGAAGTGATGATCACGGATATATCTTCAACAATCCCAATCGCTACGACTTTGTCGATATCTCCCAGAACAATGCATGGAGTGGATTGGGCCGTGCTCATTATGAAAACATTCTGTGGGTAAGGGAGCATTTGTCAGAACATCCGCGCCCGATCAATAACAACAAAAACTACGGTGCTGCCCGTCACGGAGAAGAGGAGTCCGTTGCCAGAATGGGACGCATACTGTTTGCCGGTGCGGCATCTGCACGGTTTCATCGTCCACATCCTTATGAAGATCCCGCACTTATGGAAGACAAGAGCGATTTCGGGCTTGGACTAAGTCCCAGGGCACAAAACGTGATTCGGGCGATCTCAAAAGTAACAAAGCAGCTGGACATAGAACAGATTGAACCGAGGCCCAATCTCATTCATTCGGAACAACAGGCGTACCTGCTGGCTGAACCCGGCAGGCAATATGCGATCTATTTCCCATTTGGAGGCACGGCAGAAATTGATCTGGAAACAAACGATGGGAATTATCAATACCGGTGGATTCAATTTGATGACCCGACCTGGAGTAACCCCAATATGCTTCGTCATGATTCTAAAGCAGAATTCACAGCTCCCGATTCCGGCCACTGGATACTGGTTTTACAGAATGATCCTTATTACTAACCCAAATAAGTCGTTAACCTTTTTTACAAGACGGGCCTTAACCCGATAAATTTGAATGGAATAGACATTGATACGCATCGTTTATCTAAGCTTGATGCTAATTCACCTGAGTTTGACAGGCCCGCCAAGTTTTTCGGGGATGCTCCTATTTTATCCCGCGGAGCGAAGTCGGGAACTCATATTTCACTCCGG
>JBEPXF010000210.1:0-5875 GCA_041642075.1 Fodinibius sp. | reverse complement strand
ATTGTTACGATACCAGCAAATTGCTGTTCCAGTCAGAGGGCAGTAAGTGACGGAAAATTTATCATCATCGATTTCAGCATTAACAATTTCGTGATAATCTAAAATTTGATGTGGATAGGCTTTGATCATATCATTCATTTTAAGTCCAACGACTAGCCGATCTTCTTCCAAATAATTTATTGTTTCTGCTCGAGCGTACCGGGGCTTTTCAATCGAAGGGATACCATCTCTCCCCGGACCTCCATCTGCAACTTCCTCTGACGGGATCAGCCATTCATCAGAATTATTTAATGGCTGATTCTCTTCTTGATTATTTGAACTAAACTCTACAGAATTATCACAAGAGATAAAACCAATTAAACTTATAGTCACTATTATCAGATATATGCGAGAAAACTTCATCTTGTAACTTTTTTTCTTCGTAGCTTCCGAAAAACGGCATACTAAGCCAATGAGGCTATAAAAGATTCCTTGGGTATACTATTAAGGATTATCGAACTGATAAATATCCGGCAACCGAAACATATCCCTAAAAGCAAGCCAATACCCCGAATATGATTTGGCAGAATCCAGCTTTTCGCCCTTTCTGGGGCCTTCTACGGCTTCCCCAAATACATTCCATTTATTGCCCTCATCATCTTCCATTACGATGGGTAAATGATCCTGGACAGACTCAAAAGATAATTCTGTTCCATCGCGCAATGTAGCTTTATAAGCTATCGCAAAGTCCCGGGAACTACTTCCGATTACCACATATTTTGTATCTTCAAATTCATCGTGTACGACCTCAATTCCTTCATTAAATTTCTCGTGCTCATACACTCGAACAGGGGAATCTTCATTAACCGATTCATCAGCAATGATACCATGAACCCGGGCTTTATTATTTAACCTGGTATCATCGCTATATCTGATTGGAAAGAGTATTATTCCGTCATCTTGGGAATAGTCTTTTCCGTAAGCGTAGGATTCATAATCTCTGTTAAACCCGGTTTTAGTTGTAAGAACCTTAGAATTTGGATACATGGATTTCCAGGTATCCCATCTGGTCTCAATAACATTCAACGGCTCAATACTTTCGCCCATCCGTGGCCCATGAATTGCTCGTAGTCTCATTTGCACCCAAAAACTACCGGTTTCTCGGTCATAGGCCACCAAGTTATTCCGAAATATTCGACCGGATGTTCCAAACTCAGGTTCTTGACGTGGATACCAGGCAATTCCTGTAGCTGTAAGCGGACAGTAGGTTACGGTAACATTGACAGTACCATATTTGTCATTGACGATCTCGTGCCAATCTAATATTTGATGCGGATAAGCACGTATCTCATCACCAACTTTAATTCCAAGCACTCTTCGATCATCGGGTATAAAATCTATCTGGTCGGCTGGGGCGGACTCGGGATCTTCAATTGGTGGAATTCCATCCTTGCCAGGCCCACCATCTACTACTTCTTGTTCAGGAACTAACCATTCTTTTTCAATATTAAATTCCCTATCGTCGCCGGATTCATTAGTTACTGTATCGCAACTAAATAATAATATAACAGATGCCACCCAAAAAAGAATCTGTAAAATATTAACCCGATTTGAATAATTGATTACCCGGGAAACATCATTTTTAAATTCTGAAAACTTCATAGCTAATTTAGGTCTAACAGTTCGGATCAATAGATTTTATTCCTGTAAAACTGAAGCTCTTTCTGTTACAACAGAACAACATTATCCAGACTACCTCGATTCTTTAAATCTTACTTTTATTTAAAACACAACTTGATACCAAAATGACTGGCTAAAATTATTTATCCTCCTACAGGCTGGAATAGTGGAATAAGGACAATTATCTGTTATATCATAATCCGAACAACCAGAAGGGGTTCTCTCTTTCGGTATCCAGCATCTAAAACCGGAATACAGTGAAGTATGTAAGATGAGGTCTCAAAACGGCATCTATAATGCATATAATATTTCAATCTTAGCATATAGCTATATATGAATACCCTGCTCAATCATTTAGGATACCGATTGGCCCGCTTTCTGTCCCAAACGGATAATGAGCAGGAGTCAATTACCACTTGTTCCAGGAAGGCATTGGAGGCAGCTCTTCAACTAGGCGATGTACTATTGATTGATGGCACTAGTCGTATTAGTACTGCAATTAAGTATATCACACAGTCTACTTGGTCGCATGCAGCCATTTTCACAGGCAAAAATCCAACTGAAGTCAACAATTCCAATCCCAACTATGAACCATTACTTATTGAAGCTGATATCACGGAAGGTGTTCATGCTGTACCGTTGAGCAGATACTGTCAAAAACACACCCGAATTTGCCGCCCCGTAGGACTCTCTCCTAGAGAGATAGAACAGGTCATAAAGTTTATGAAAGGGAAAATTGGCTATAAATATGATCTAAAAAATATTTTTGATTTAGCCCGCTATCTCATTCAAACACCTCCCGTACCCCAAAAACACCGTCGGCACCTGTTGGCTCTGGGAAGCGGTGATCCAACCAAGGCAATCTGTTCTTCTCTTATAGCCCAAGCTTTTCAGTCAGTAAATTATCCTATTTTGCCTAGTATTGAAATTGATGAATCCAGTAGTAAAGCAGAGGTCAAATCCCACGAGGAAATTTTACATATCCGCCATCATAGTTTATTTACACCGCGTGATTTCGATGTTTCACCCTACTTCCAAATTATTAAACCCTCTATTCGAAACGGATTTGATCATCATGAATTGAATTGGGCCGAAGAATAAAATGCTATTAGTTTAATGTCTCCAGATTTTCCAGCATGGTAGGGATCAGCTCCGAAACTGTTGGATGAATATGAACAGCATCTCGGATTGTAGTATAGGGTTCATCGGCGTACATCATATCAATGATAGAATGGACAATTTCGTCTCCTTCAATTCCTAATATGGCGGCGCCAAGGATTTTATCCGTATCGGCGTCAATGAGGATCTTCATAAAACCCTTGGTTTCTCCCTTTTCTTTGGCCCGGGCGATGCGATCCATCGACCTTTTGCCCATTAATACATTACGATCGGAGGCTCTGGCTTGTGCTTCTGTTATCCCAACCCGGCCCAATGCAGGATCAATGAATAATCCATAACACATTATGCGGTCAGATACGCGACGCGGATGATCGTCAAAAAGGTTGGCGGCTACAATCTCAAAATCATTATAGGCGGTATGGGTAAAAGCGCCCTCGCCGTTGCAATCTCCGAGAGCCCATACACCATCCGAGGTGGTTTTAAGCTGGTCGTCAACTTGGATAAAGCCCCGTTCATCCGTTTCAATATCCGTATTTTCTAGTCCTAAATCGTCGGTATTGGGTCGCCGTCCCGTTGCCAACAGCAAGTGGGATCCCTTAATTTCCGGAGGTCCCTTGCTACAATCCACTTCGACAACAACCTGCCCACCTTCCTCGGATCCGCCAATACATTCGGCATTAAAACGGAAATTAACTCCTTCGTCTTCCAAGATCGCTTGAATAGCTTCCGATATATCCTCATCCTCTTTAGGCAACAATCGTTCTCCTTGCTCAATAATAGTCACTTCACTACCAAACCGTCGATACATCTGACCAAATTCGAGTCCAATATATCCCCCGCCAACGATGATGAGGTGCTCAGGGACCGTATCCAAATCCATCATACTGGAATTAGTCAAATAATCTACTTCCTCAAATCCAGACGGGATAAATGCACGTCCGCCCACATTAATAAATATTTTTTCCGCTTTAATCTGTCGGTCGCCTACTGACAATACCTTTGGTTCTTCGAAACGGGCATGCTCTTCGTACACCGTCAGGTTTTCGGTATTTTTTAGCCAACTCTCTACGCCTTCCGTGGACTCTTTCACAATAGCATCTTTTCGAGCCTTCACTTTCTTCATATCAACCGTAACCGAACCATCGATGTATATCCCAAAATCATCCATACGGTTGGCCATATGAGCTGCGCGGGCACTTGCCACTAATGCTTTTGTTGGAGTACAACCGGTATTTACACACGTACCACCAAACAGGTGTCGCTCGATGACTGCTGTTTTTAGTCCCTCTTCTGCACACCGGGCAGCTAACGATGGCCCAGCCTGGCCGGTTCCGATAATTATTGCGTCGTATTTTTTCATAATGCTCTAAAATTAAATTACAAATAACGAGTTGCCTGATATATTCCTTTAAAAATATTTGTACTAATATAATGTGACTCCATTCTGGAATTATATCTTACTAAAAAGGTGAAGCGGTAATAGTGACCGGTTAGTAATTAGTAAGAAGTATATCTATGTAAACGTCTACCAAATATAATTGATTTTATAATACAGTTAGTTAGCTGCATATGCTCAAATCGTATCACGATCCGGAATTAGGCAGTAAACTGGTATTGGCCGTTCCTAACAATCCGGAAGAGTTAAGAAAATATCAAAACGAGGAGTTCTTCAAGGTGCTCTGGAATCGTGGTGCACCTATTTCGCTTTCGTTGGATGGCCCGACAATAACATTAAGTCAAAATGAACTCATTTGTTTGACTCCGCTGCAAGAGTTCAACTTCACAAATCTAACCGGAGAATGCTATCTGCTTCTTTTTAACCGGGAGTTTTACTGCATTCACGAAAACGATAATGAAGTTTCTTGCGAAGGGCTGCTGTTCTGGGGCTCTTCCGAACTCCCAGTCCTTACCCTTGATGAAGAGGAGGTACCAAAATTCGAAACCTTGTTCCAGGTTTTTATTGATGAACTGGATACCCGGGATAAAATTCAGGGAGAGATGTTGCGCATGCTACTGAAACGGCTGATCATTAAAAGTACCAGACTGGCCCGCAACCAGTTTTTCCCGGAGAATATCGGCAAAAACAAAACTGAATTAATCCGACAGTTTAATATTCTTGTAGAACAGCACTACAAAGAACATCATCAGGTGAGTGCCTATGCCGACATGCTGTATAAATCACCTAAGACCCTTTCCAATGTTTTTGCCTCGGCTGGACATAAGACGCCTCTCGAGATGATCCATTATCGTATTGCCCTGGAAGGGAAACGACAGCTGCTTAAAACGGATAAGTTGGCCAAAGAAATAGGATTTGATCTGGGATTTGAAGAACCGGCCCACTTCAGCCGTTTTTTTAAAAAGGAGACAGGGATGTCCCCCTCACAGTACAGAAAAGAGACAGAAAAATAGCTATAAGGGAAAAATTGGTAAGGATCAGGGAATAGCTGTCATTCGCATTCTGGTTTGTTCCATACATATTGGTTCAGAATCAAAATTGGAACAAATCAGAAAATGCTATGAAATCATTAAACTGGAAAAAGGCAATCATCGCCGGAATTATCGGAACCATTCTATTTGATATTGTTGGCCTGATTTTTACCGGCCAATGGTGGGATATCCCGGGAATACTCGGACAAAAAACCGGCCTCGGATTTGTCTATGGAATATTTGGTCACTACGGTAACGGTATTTTGCTGGCTATTCTTTATACCGCAATTGCTCCTCACCTCTGGGGTCCGTATTGGATACGACCACTCATTTTTGTTACCGCAGAAACCATCGCTCTGGTTTGGCTCTTTATGCTTCCACTGCTGGGCGCCGGTGTTGCGGGTATCAACCAGTCACCTATGGCTCCGGTTGTAACCCTGCTTCGTCACTTCGCTTTTGCACTGCCACTCATTTTTTGGGTCAATCAGGAATTCATTAATCCGCCCAAACAGACCGCTGCTACATAAATTTTATAGAAATCAGACTTCTATCTAACAAAAAGAAAAGCTTAGCACTCATAACAAATAATATTCAACTAACAACAAAATACCATTATGGACTTCACAATTTATACCACCGAAAATGCACCCGAAGAATCAAAACCACTGCT
>JBEPXF010000209.1:0-5883 GCA_041642075.1 Fodinibius sp. | reverse complement strand
TCCATTTTTTTGATGTTTTGTAAGATAGACTGAAGCAGTAACGACTGCAAACAAAAAAATTACGATCCCGGAAACTTTTTCGCTTTTAGCTCCGTTATAGCAACATCACAATTACTTCAATATTAAACTAATATTATTTTATGAGTTATTTTGATAAAATTTCTGACATCTATGATCATATTGCACAGGGAACAGCATTGGACGCCTTTGAAGAATATTATGCGGAAAATGTGGTGATGATCCTTGAAGACGGTACCGAAGTAGAGGGTAAAGACACCAACCGCGAACGCGAAAATGAATTCTTCGACAGTGTTGAAGCTTTCCACGGCATAGATATTACCGCTATCACCTCAAATGAAGAGGAGGGTCTTACGGCTGTTGAAAGTGCAATGGACGTAACCTTTAAAGGCGGCGATCGCATTTCACTCGAACAGGTTGCTATTCAGGAATGGGATGGAGACGAAATCGTACGTGAACGTTTCTATGCTACTCAAAACAGCTAAATTTCCTATCTCTTTTGCTATAATAGCCTTCCTGCCACTGGAGGGCTATTATTTTATCTCTTCGAGTTAATCATCTATTTTATTTTCTGTTTTCCCAATTAGGATGGGTTTATAATTTACCATTGATTACTGAGAAAGTTATATTCAAACACTGAATATCAGTCCACTTCAAATAATCACACAATTGCGCCTGATACTCAACCTATACATACTTTAATAAATATTTATCCATACAAATGAATAAGCCGAATCGAGTTGTAGTTACAGGATTAGGAGCATTATCCCCCATTGGAAATAGTGTAGACGACTTTTGGGAAAATCTTGTTAATGGAGAAAGCGGAGCCAATCGTATTACCCATTTTGATCCCTCTCAATTTCGAACACATTTTGCCTGCGAACTCAAAGACTATGATGTTACCGAACACCTGGAGCACAATATGATCCGCCGCTCCGATCCCTATAGTCAATATGCATTGGTTGCAACCGATCAGGCAGTAAAGGATTCCGGACTCGATTTCGATGAAATGGATCCCTTCGATTCTGGCGTTATCTGGGGCAGCGGTCAGGGAGGGATGTATACCTTTGAGGAGGAAGTCAAAAACTATGCTGAAAATGACTATACTCCCCGATTCAATCCGTTTTTTGTTCCAAAGTTGATTATAAATATGGCACCGGGACTTATTTCTATGAAATACGGACTTATGGGCATCAACTATGCTACGGTTTCGGCCTGTGCTACATCTAACACCGCCATTATGGATGCGCTTAATTATATCCGCTGGGGCAAAGCCAAGGTAATGATTACCGGCGGATCCGAAGCGGGTATTACTGAAGCCTCTTTTGGAGGATTTTCGGCCATGCGGGCCTTATCGCAGCGCAATGACGATCCAAAAACAGCTTCACGACCTTTTGATAAAGACCGCGACGGCTTTGTGATGGGAGAAGGAGCAGCCACGCTCATCCTGGAAGAATATGAACACGCCAAAGCCCGCGGTGCTAAAATTTATGGAGAAGTAACCGGTGCATCAATGACTGCCGATGCCTATCACATGACCGCCACTCATCCGGAAGGAAAAGGAGCTACGAAGGCAATGAATCAGGCACTTAATGACAGTGGGCTTAATGCCGAAAATGTGGATTATCTCAATGCACACGCTACTTCTACACCAGTGGGCGATATCAGTGAAATGAAGGCTACCGTCAATGTATTTGGGGAACGCCCTGATCATCTTGCTATTGGAGCAACTAAATCCATGATGGGTCACCTGCTAGGTGCCGCCGGAGCGATTGAAGCCATTGCCTGCATCAAGGCTATTAATGAAAATATTATTCCGCCGACCATCAATACGGAAACCATTGATGAGGAGATCCCTTCTTCGCTAGATATTGTTCTCGGCGAACCCCGTGAAAAGGAAGTGGATGTAGCCATGAGTAATACTTTTGGCTTTGGGGGACATAATGGTATTGTGGTGTTTAAAGGGGTCTGACTAAGCGATGGATAGTAAAAATAATAAACTCAAAATTGTTTATTGCACGCAATGCCGATGGCTTTTCCGAGCTAGCTGGATGGCCCAGGAACTTCTAACCACTTTTGAGCAAGAACTGGATGAAGTTGCGTTAAGTCCCGGTACCGGCGGTACTTTTGATATCACGCTTAATGGGAACGTTATTTTTTCAAGGAGAGAAGAGGGAAAATTTCCCGAGTCTAAAGAGCTCAAACAGCTGGTACGCGATCAAATTGCTCCCGATCGCGATTTGGGACACAGCGACTCGTAAGTTAATCACCTGGAGAGAAAATTAAAGCATGCCTATAGTTGTATTTAAGCATTCTCTATTTAACCAATACAATAATTAGCGTGGATTTTTATCATCATAATAGTATTTTCTCTTGTGTCGCCCCCCTCATTAGTTATCTCCCTTTCTTCCGTTCCCATTCTTTTGCTTCCCGCGATCATCCTCATTAGGTTGTTTCTTTTCTTTGAAAAAATCCACCAGAGAAGCAATTAATACAGGTTGATTAACTTCAGATAAGGGATGCCCTGTTTTGGGCAACACCGCCAGGTCCGCATAATCCATTTTCTTGTAAATCTGAATCGTTGGATCTATTCCTGCGGTTGTATCCCGATCTCCCACATGGAACCGAATACTATGTTTGATAGTCTGCCAATCGTCTTCCTTAATTACGGGATCCTCACCTAAATTCTGAACCAACTCCCTTGTTTTATTTACTACCTTTTCCCACCCGTACAAATGTCGCTCTTTTAGCTGATCGGCAAACAAGGGTACTTTCTCCTTTATTTTATCGGGATAAAGATGCCGGGATTCCAGTTCGGCTACTTCTTTATTCCACTGAAGAATAGTCCCCAGCGTTGCTATTTTATGGATGCTTTCTGGTTGCTCTTTTGCCAGATTAAGAGCTACATAACCACCCATACTGTATCCAAAAATATTTATTTCTCTAATATCATGCTCATCCAGGTATCCCAGCACATTTTCTGAAAAGTATTCAATCCTAAAAGCACTATCTGTTGGACCTGCCTGTCCATGTCCTTCAAAATTGAGGGTATGTATCTCAAAATGCTCCTCAAGTTTCGGTATTAAGCTATCAAACTGATCTTTACTGCCAAGGGCACCGTGTAGTAATAGAAGAGGATTCATATGCTTGAGCGATCTCAATGTTATAATATTTACACCTATTCACTCCAGGGCGGTACAACTCCATTCATCCGGGCATAGGCTATCGACTGACCCACATGCTCACTCTTATGCGTGATCAGCTGCATTAGCACGGCTTGTCCATTGACAGTTCTTCCGTATAATTCCGTTTCCTGCTGGAGCTTGGATTCGTCCATTTTGCTTATAATTTCCTTCACATGTTCAATAGAACGTTCCAGGATCTCCACTACTTCTTCTTTGCCACTGATTGACTCTATATTATCAACGTCTACATCATCAGGAGCCGGTATACCCAGTGAATTCTGCGCATAATAAAAGTTATAACGTGCAATATGGGTATACACTTCTTCCACTGAACTTACTTCTTCGCTCGGTCTCCACGAGTATTTTTCGGCGGGCATGGCTTTGGCCAGTGACAGGACCCGGGATGCATAATCAAAATGCTGGCTAAACTGATCTTTAAAGTTATTTGTTGATTCCTGACCCAGTACGGGTTGTATTCCCAGGGCCACCACTATAAAAGCCGATAAAAGTATATTTGCTAATTTCTTCATAACATCACTGTAGTTTAGTTAAATTGTCTATCTGTTTTGGGCTCCCTTATCAAACAGTAACGTAAGAAGCCTCGGCATCTTTTCATATTCTTTTTGTTCTTCTCCTATTTTTCGGAGAATAAAACCTGCACTTAATCCCTTTTTTATATATTCTGATACCGGATGAGTAAATGCATCTACCAGTATCTCTTCTCCGGTTTTCTGACTTCTAAACTTTGCCTGCGAGTGCTGTAACTGCTTGTATGGATGCAATTCAGCTACATAAAACTTCCCTTCGTCCTTTAGAACTCGAAAAGCCTCACTGAATATATGAGCTAAATTTTCTACATGCTCCAACACAAGGTTCCCGATAGTAAGGTCAAAGGCCGCATCGTCCAATTGGCAGGGCTTGGTAATATCCGCTTTTATAAATTCCGCATTACGCCCTTCTAAACGAATACGCGCTCTGGCAAGCATTCCATCTGATATATCAACTCCAATAACTTTTTCAGCTTGTTCAGCAAGATAGATGGTATTTAGTCCCGTACCACATCCAATTTCTAATACCTTGTTATTTCTCAAATCCAGCTGCTGTTGACGAATACAGCGATAATTCAGGTCACGCGTTTTATTATCGTTTGTATCGTAAATCTCAGCCCATTCGTCATATGCATTTTTTATTCGATTTGTTGAGCCAGACATATTCTCTTAGCTATAACTATACAATATTACCGATCTCTATAACTTCTTCGTTCATCTCAGAAGCTATCTCTTTCACTTTCTCCACAGAATTCTTATCTACTACTACTATAAGCCCGATTCCCAGGTTAAAAGTTGCCCGCATATCATCTTCGGGCACATTTCCCAGGTCTTTGATTAATTTAAAAATAGGGGGGCGGCCCCATGCTTTCCAATCTAACTGAATAGTTAGTTTATCCGGAACCACGCGTTTTGTATTCCCTATAATCCCCCCCCCGGTTATATGCGAAAATCCATTTACTCCTTTTACATCTCTAAGCGCTTTTATAACAGGCAAATATGATTTGTGAACAGCCAGCATTGCCTTTCCGACTGTGGATCCCAGCTTATCTACGTGATCGCTGACATCGTATTCTGAGAAGAGTACTTTTCGGGCCAGGGAATACCCATTGGTATGCAGCCCCGTACTGGGAAAACCCAACAGCACATTTCCTGATTTAATTTTATTACCGTCAATTATTTTCTCCCGATCTACTATTCCCACAATGGTTCCGGCCAAATCAAATTCCCCTTCGCTGTAAATATCGGGCATTTCAGCCGTTTCTCCGCCAATAAGGGCTACTCCATTTTCTTTACAAGCTTGAGAAAAACCTTTGACCACCTGGTAACCAACCTCCTGCTTTAGCTTTCCGGTCGAAAAATAATCCAGAAAGAATAGCGGTTCGGCTCCACAGACGGCAATATCGTTTATGCAATGGTTTACAAGATCCTGGCCCACGGTATCGTACTTTTCAGTTTTAAAAGCGACAATAAGCTTGGTACCGACCCCATCCACACTACTTACAAAAACCGGATCTTCCAAATTTCCTAAATTAGGTCGAAAAAAGCCGCCGAAGCCTCCAATATTACTTAATACAGCGTCACTGTGGGTTTCTTTGACCATTCCTTTAATCGATTCAACCATTTCTTCCCCGGCTTCAATATCAACACCGGCGTCTTTGTAGGTAAATTTCTTTTTAGACATCAGTTCCAGTCTTTTTTCTCTTTAAGATTAACTATGTGAGCTAAATGGTGTTTTCCGTGCCAGGCGTAATTGCCAATCATGCTTTTTAAGACTACTGTTCCCGACTCCGGGTGGATGAGTTCACGGTTAAGTTGATCCTCATTCAGTGATTTTAATAATACGGTCCAGCGTTTATGCAATGCTTCAATGAGCTGAAGTGAAACATTTATACCCATGAAAGTATCCGGCAAATTAGCCCATTCATCCTGTAGATAAGGTTTAATAGTAGGACGATCTTCCGTCAGTGCCAATTTAAAACGGGTATAGGAGTTAATATGGCTGTCGGCTATGTGATGTACTAGCTGTCGTATGGTCCAGCCGCCTTCTCGATAAACAGTATCAAGCTGTTCGTCAATAAGATCAGAAAATTCTGATCGCAACTTTGCAGGGAGTACCTCAATATCATCAA
>JBEPXF010000208.1:0-5983 GCA_041642075.1 Fodinibius sp. | reverse complement strand
TGATCCCTCTCAAACCATATTGCGAGACCTCATTGCTGATTGGCGCGGGGTAAGAAAGGAAAATGTTTTTACCGGTGTAGGGAGTGATGAAGGTATCGACCTGCTTTACAGAATATTTTGCAAGCCGGGCAAAGACCGCGTGCTTACTACCCCTCCCACCTACGGAATGTATACGGTTTCGGCTGATATCCACAATATCACCGTTGATTCGGTACTGTTAACAGAAGAAAGCTTCCAGCTCAATGTCAATGAAATCCTAGATACCGTTAGTGAGGAGACCAAACTGCTTTTCCTTTGTTCTCCCAATAATCCCACGGGTAACACCTATAAAAGATCATCGATAACAAAACTAATTGAAGCATTTCCCGGTATTGTCATCATTGATGAGGCATACATTGATTTCAGCGATGAGCCAAGCTGGGCTTCAGAGGTCGTTAATTATCCCAATCTGGTAGTTCTGCAAACCCTCTCAAAATCATTCGGACTGGCCGGTATACGCTTGGGGATCTCCTATGCTTCCGAAGATATCATTGACTACATGATGAAGGTCAAGGCACCCTATAATATAAATAAATTGACTTCGCGCTATGCGGTACAGGCTTTTGAAAACCTTAACACTGTTCGATTTAATATTGATGCCATAAAAAAGGAACGGAACCGCCTCCGCGGAGAGTTAGAAGAGGTACCAACCGTACAAAAAATTTATCCGAGTGAAGCTAATTTCCTGCTTGTGAAAATTGATGATGCTCTAGCCATACATAACAAACTGACACAGCAGAATGTGATTGTTCGTTACCGGGGAAATGAACCACTCTGTGACAGCTGCTTGCGTATCACGGTCGGTACGCCGGATGAAAATGAGCGCTTAATTTCAGCACTAAAACAACTGACGTCATGAATATTAGAATATCGTTAGAGGCATTATCCGGGAAAAATGAAAATTTACTTTGGAGCGGGGCTCTTTACGGATTGAAAAGACTGCAGGAATTAGATCACAGGCTCTTTTTTCTCATCGATGACCTGTCTAACAAACAAAAGGATCTGCTGGAGAACGAAAAAATAAAGGCAAGAGCATCAATCCCGGAGGAAACAGATTTACAGGTCATTGCCGACAACGGAAAGCTAGAAGTTATTACCAAAAACGGGAAAACAATTGAAGAAGCCTCCGACTGGATCACTATCAGTAATCGAATATGCTTTCCCACCCGAAAGGCTACCTTGCACCGCCAGACCGCCGAAACGGACATCCATATTAAGCTGAACCTGGACGGTACCGGTAAAAGTGCCATTGACACGGGTCTTCCTTTTTTTGACCATATGCTGGAGCAAATTGCTAAACACGGACTTATCGACCTGGAGCTTAACTGCGATGGCGATCTTGAAGTAGATGAGCACCATACGATTGAAGATATAGCTATCGCTCTTGGAGAAACAATCACCAAAGCTCTCGGCGACAAAGTGGGCATCAGCAGATATAGTTTTGTGCTCCCGATGGATGAATCCCAGGCAGCTATAGCACTAGACCTGTCGGGACGCCCCTATTTAAAATTCGAGGGCTCTTTTGACCGGGAAAAAGTAGGAGACTTTCCCACCGAAATGGTGGAACACTTCTTTTACTCGTTGGCCATGAATCTACAGGCTACCCTGCATATTTCCATCGAAGGAGACAATGCCCATCACAAAATTGAAGGGTGCTTTAAAGGGTTTGCCCGCTGCCTGAGAGCCTCAGTCAGCCGAAGTGAACGAAATGCCAATATTCTTCCCAGTACCAAAGACTTACTTTAATCCATGATTGCAATTATTAATTACGAAGCCGGAAACCTTGCCTCCGTATCCAATGCGCTGCAACGTTTAACTATTCCACATACCATTACGAATAAGGAATCTGAACTGGATGAAGCCGATGGTATTATTTTTCCAGGAGTAGGTCACGCCTCCCCGGCGATGGCTTCCTTGCGCGAAAATGGACTTGACAGCTGGCTTAAGCAAACCACGAAGCCTGTACTGGGCATCTGCCTGGGCATGCAGCTATTTTATGAATCCTCGGAGGAGGGCAATGCAGAAGGACTTGGCGTGATTCCCGGACGGCTGAAAAAGTTTGATTCCTCCGAACACAAGGTCCCGCATATGGGATGGAATACCTTTTCGGAGGTCAACTCTCACCCCTTGCTCAAAGGATTCAGCACCAAAGAATATTTCTATTATGTGCACAGTTTTTACGCTCCGGAAAATGAATTTACGACCGCAAGCTGTCACTATATCAATGAGTTTGCTTCGGTTGTCTGCAGAGATAACTATATGGGCGTGCAGTTTCACCCTGAGAAATCCGGCAAAGAAGGATCCCTACTCCTCCAGAATTTTATTCAGATCGTTTCCGGCAACTAAGATTGTTATTGGCAAAAGCCGCTTAGTGTGAGGTTATTGTGGTATATTAATCTTAACCCGGTTGCTACTCGGTCCTACCCCCAGAGACTGTTAGGAAGTTTCTGTAAAAAATATTTCTTAACAGAAATCTAAAAAATCAGCAGTCTGTTATATAACTGCCTTTGCTCCGCAATCGCAGGAACAGGCAAGAGAGATAATCGCAAGCAGATCACAAGACCCCATGGCTATACCTTATACTATCGTCGAGCAAAAAAATCCCCGGGATACCGACCAAACTCTTTACTATCCGCGCGCTGCATCCAACGGAGTGGTTGAGTTAGAAGAGATCATCTATAAACTAGAACAGATGAGTACACTGAGCGGTGCCGATATAGAAGCTGTATTGTACGGACTAACCGAAATGGCAGCCAAAGAGCTCTCCGACGGAAAAATCGTACGCTTCGGCCGGTTGGGAAGCTTCCGCATTACTTTTGAAGCCGAGGCCTCTGCGAACAAAGAGGCAATTAGTCCGGATAATATTCGCAAAGCGAAACTTCGCTTTCAACCCCATCACCGCTTTAAACAGATGCTTAATACGGTAGAGTTCAAGGAGAAGTAGCCTTGTTTCGTTCATTTAACATATCTTATTTATTATTTAGCATATCTCATATGCAGAAATAACATATGTTATTCTACCTACTCCTGCGAATGACTTTGGTAAAAGGTAGTGAGTGTTATACAAAGAAGTCCGCTGAACTATTTATTGATGTAATCATCTTATAGGTTTCTTCTTTCCTGTTTCCATTGAATAATTTCTCAATGCTGTATCATTCTTTGCTTGTACATCAGTAAAAAAGTTGCTATTATTTTGACTGAACGTTTAGTCAATAAAAAATATGTCTCCCAGAACACCACAACAGAACAAAGAAATTCGCCAGCAAAGCCAGCAACAAATTATTGATGCGGCTTTTAAACTGTTTGCCAAGAAAGGCTATTCCGCAACCAGCATTGCTGCTATTGCCAAAGAAGCAGATGTTTCCAAGGGACTGATATATCATTATTTCAGCAGTAAAGAAGCCATACTGAACGCCATTTTTGACCAACTGGTCGAAATAGGTAATGAAGTGTTGGATTTCCCTGATGATTTCTCTCCCACAGATAAGATCCGACAGACATTGGAAGGAAGCTTTCAGTTTATTGAAGAACAATCCGAAAAAGGGAGACTGATGATTGCTTTAACTCTTCAACCTGACATCTTCAGTAATCTAAAAGCTAAAATTAATGAAGTACAAGAGTCTCAGATGGCTTTATATATTGAAATGCTAAACAAACTCGGTTACAAGCAACCAGAACTGGAAGCTTACCAGTTAGGGGCCATGATGGATGGAATCTTGTTGGGCTATATAACTATGGGCGATGACTATCCTCTAGAAGAAATGAAAACCAAAATTATGGATGACTATGTACCCTCTTAAATCGATATTGGTATCTCTTATCATCTCGCTCATGTTCAGCCTGACGGTATATGCGCAGGAGGCCACCGAGATCGTACGCAAAGCCGATCAAAAAATGCGCGGTGAGTCCTCAAAGACTGAGGCCTCAATGACCATTGTGCGTCCAAGCTGGGAACGGGCTATCTCCATGAAGACATGGAGTCGGGGCACTAAATATGCACTGATCCTTATTACCGCACCAGCTCGCGACGAAGGCACGGCCTATCTGAAGCGCGAAAATGAGATCTGGAACTGGGTGCCAAATGTCGGACGTACCATCAAGCTGCCTCCCTCCATGATGATGCAGTCGTGGATGGGATCGGATTTTACCAATGACGACCTCGTACGTGAATCTTCTATTGTCACTGATTATAAGCATGAGCTGTTAGGTGAAGAAAACATCCGGGATTACGAAACCTACAAAATTGAGATGGTACCCACCCCCGATGCCCCGGTTGTGTGGGAACGGGTGCTGATATGGATATCCAAAGAGGAATTCCTCCAGTTGCGCATAGAGTTCTATGACGAGCGCAACGAGCTGGTCAACACGATGATTGCTTCCAATATAACAGAGTTTGATGGCAGAGTACTTCCTTCCCGACTGGAGATGATTCCGGCAGATAAAGAGGGACACAAAACAATAATGGAATACCAGTCTATGGACTTTAACGAAGAGATCCCTGAGAGCTTTTTTACGGTCCAGAATATGCGGAGAGTAGATTAAAGTCAGTGAGCAGTATGTCAGTAAACAGTGAATAGTATATTAAACTTATTGATCTATGCGAGTTTTCTTGAGTATGGTAAACAAAATTCTGGCAAGTTCATCGGCGTCACCATGCATGCTCTTGTATATCGTTTCATCAATAAATTCCGTGTCTTTTAAAAGTGATAACCAGTATTTGGTTTCCAGGCATTCCTTGTATGAGATCGAGAGCTTGGACGAAAATTCAGCTTTAGAAATAGCTCCATTGGCTTCGGCTATATTGGCACCAATACTGGTACCGCTTTTAAGCAGCTGTTTGGAGAGAATAAACTCTTGCTTCTCTGAGCTTAAATACTGATATGCTTTGGTAATACGAATAGCAAAGGCATATGCTTTTTATACAAATTATTTTCCATAATGCATCCTGTGAAATATGAAATTAACGACTACAATAGTAAGATCCATTTGGATCATTTTCCTTACAAAAAATTTATTGAAACCCTTAACACACTATTCACTAACACACTGAACGCTGCTAACTGATCACTGAAATATGCTTTTTCTCAAACTGGCATGGCGAAATATCTGGCGAAACAAGCGCCGTACACTTATTACGATGGCATCGGTGGTGATGGCGGTGCTGCTGGCCTCGGTGATGAGCTCCATGCAGGAAGGGTCCTATGACCAGATGATCGACAACACGGTAGGTTCATCTACCGGGCATATCCAGGTACAGGTGAAGGGGTATCACGACGAGCCAACTCTTGACAACAGTTTTGAGATTGACTCTACCATGTTGGAAGAAGTAGCTGAACATCCGGGCGTCGCCTCTGTAATTCCACGCATAGATTCTTATGCCCTATCCGCCGGAGAGGAACGGTCTCGTGCGGCAATGGTAATCGGTATCGATATAGAAGCAGAAAAATCGCTCAGCGAACCCCATGATAGGATCATTGAAGGTAGCTATTTCAAAAATAATAGTCAGCAATCGGCTTTGGTATCGGCCGGACTGGCAGACTACCTCGATGTGGCAGTAGGTGATACACTCATACTACTGGGACAGGGGTTCCGTGGAACTAACGCCAGTGGAGCCTATCCTATTGGAGGAATCGTCGAGTTCGGCATCCCCGACATGAATAACTCGCTGGTGTATCTACCACTACAAACCGCTTCGCAATTTTACGGCACCTACAATCGGCTGACTGCCTTGGTCTTGCTGGCCGAACATTCTGAAGATGTGCAAGCAATCACCCGCTCACTCCGTTCTGATCTACCAGAACAATACGCAGTCCTCGGCTGGCAGACTCTTATGCCCGAGCTGGTACAGGCTATCCAGGCCGATTCAGGCAGTAATTTCATTATCCAGCTTATTTTATACATGGTGGTTGGCTTTGGCATCTTCGGTACGGTACTGATGATGACC
>JBEPXF010000207.1:207-6009 GCA_041642075.1 Fodinibius sp. | reverse complement strand
CTTTCTTCGGAATAATAGAGTCGTTTTTCCTGATCCAACTTTTGGGCGTGATATTCTGCAATCGACTTTGTAAGCTCTTGGTTTTTATCCGGTGTAATTGGATGCGTTCTGGACTGAATACCCGGCTGAAAAAAGAAAGTGGCATCCGTGCCCATCTCATGATGATCGGTTAAAATATTGGGCTTCCACTCGTGAAAATTTTCTATACGTCCCTGACTGGCCGGGTGTTGAACCAGCATCCAATCGCGATTCAAGTCAAACCAATAATGGTTGGTCCGTCCCCCGGGCCAGGGCTGATTCAGTTCCCTGCTATTGGGATCGGAAACTACATTCTTGCTTTTATTTGTATTTACCCAGCTGGCAAAACGGTTAAGTCCATCCGGATTTAAGCTCGGATCCAACAGTACTACACTGTTTTCCAGCTTTTTTTCAATCTCACCGCCCCGTGCAGCTGCCAGATGATAAGCTACAAGCATGGAAGCATTGGAACCACTCGGTTCATCTCCGTGAATACTGTAACCCATATACAACACCACCGGCATCTCTTGGGTATTAAGATTATCTGACTGTTCAGGATCGGTCAGAGCTACATGATCGTTTCGAATTTGTTCGATGTTTTCCTGATTGGATGGAGAGGTAATTGTCAAATAAAGAAGTGTTCGATCTTCGTACGTCTTCCCGAACTCATGCAGGCTCACCCGGTCCGAAGCTTCCGCCACAGCACGCATATACTTAACCAGCTGATCATGGCGAACATGCCACTCACCGGGAACTGTGCCCAAAACCTCTTCCGGCGTAGGAATTGAAGAATCATAAGTAACGCCTTGCGGCAGGTAATAATCCATGGAAGCCTCCGCTTTCTCCGGATTCTGGGCTCGCACTGTTACGGAAATAAAAATAAAAGCGAGAAGACATAGTAAGAAAGAATGCAGTCGCATTTTTTAAATAGATTCTTGGTTAAAAGTTGTGCTTAAAATAACCCTACTTTTTAAAGTTTAAAGGGGGTAGATGAAAAATATCTTTAAAAAAAAGAGGCCCCTGTAGTTTAACAGGAGCCTCTTAATGAAGTATAAACTTACTTATGCTCAGGCGTAACGGAAAATAGCAGCTATAGGCGCCTCATTAGGCATCTCATCTCTGTTTAACGCATACACATTTCCACTTTGTGTCAGCGTTTTAATAGCTGCCATATTGATAAGGTCGTGTTCGCCATCTTTCGGCGTAGTGCTGTGGTGAACAACATCGCGCTCTTCGTCGAACCAGCCCCAACTGTGTTCGCCAACTGGAACAAATAGGGACTCAACCTTTCCGTAATAGGCCGCTTCAACAATATTGGTGAGATTATCGGATTGTTTCTCTGAGCCGGATAAATCTCCGAAACGTTTTATATCATTATACATATCCTGGAGAAAGTACGACTGGATAATCTTCCATCCCTCATCCCGGATTTCTTCATTGCTTTTGGGATCCGGATTTTCTGAAACAGTCTGTTCTATCAATCGACTATAGTGGTTTACTTTTCGGTACTCTGCCACAGCCTCATCGACGCCAGCCAGAATTAGCGGATCATTGCGTTTCCGCATTACAGAGGTAACTTCGTTTTCCACAGCTTTCAGATAGTTGATAATTTCCTGGGTATTAGTTTCGCTTGCACCGCCATGTCCGTGAAAAATAGCCTGTGCATTGGCACCTTGTCCAGAATGGTGCTGCAAGTGATCCTCGTTCACATCATACTTTAAAAATTCCTCCAGACTTTCTGGTGCATCCTGTAATTCAATTACTTCAACACTATCGCGTCTTGCTTTAAGTAAACGAATATTTTTCTGGCTAAGCGCAAGCACACAAAAACTCCCCTCTAAGGAAATCATGGGGATAAGGGGCGTAATCAAAAAATGATCGCTTATCATAACACGCTCCCCAAATGAATGCGGAATACGATAATATTCAAAATCTTCCTCACTGATAAATAGTGCCAAGCCTTTATCATTGTGGCGCCAAAAAGATGGTTGGTCCAATAACTTTCGAGGTTCCTCAAGTAATTTTTCAATACGCTTATCTGCTACATTTTTATCCTTAAGCTGTTCTTGAGCTTCGGCTAAAAGATTTTTGAGGCGGATAGGATCCTGCTGCACCTCTTCGCCCTTTCTGTGTGTAGGTAAATAAATTGAAATACTAACATCATTCTGTTGTTTTGCAAGGCCGAGGATATCATCACGCGTAATCATATAAACCTCCAATTATTTGAATTAACTCTGTATGGATAATTAATAAACAACAAGTCGAAAGACAAGATTCAACTAATTACTTTTCAAATCTTTTTTATAGAACATCCTTCCGATCATAAGTCTTACTTTTAAATTTATTATAAAAATTGGTATATAACTCGATTCGAAACCCAACATAGTATTTTTACAGTGAGTAAACAGGAAAAAAGTTCCGAAAAGACAAGTTGGCGGGGGATCAAAAAAAGCCTGGGGCCCGGCCTGCTGATGGCCGCCGCAGCTATTGGGGTATCTCACCTGGTACAGTCAACCCGAGCAGGTGCAACCTTCGGTTTTGCTATGGTTTGGGCAGTAGTGCTGGCCAATATTTTTAAATATCCATTCCTTGAGTACGGTCCGCGTTATGCTATTGCCACCGGAGAGAGTATGATTGAGGGATACAAGCGCCTCGGAAATTGGGCGATATGGATTTTTGCTGCATTTACTCTTGGAACCATGTTTGCCGTCCAGGCTGCTGTTACCATTGTTAGCGCCACGCTGGCGGCTGAGCTCACCGGCATTGTACTTTCTCCTTTAACATGGAGTGCTATTCTGCTGATAATCTGCGTCATTCTTTTAATGTCAGGGCAGTATTCTGCCCTCGACAGTGCCGTTAAGCTTATCATGGCGATACTGGCTATTTCAACCGTTATTGCATTGGCAGCCGTTCTTATACAGGGAGGACAACAGGAAGTATCGAGCTATTACCCTTCTATTTGGGATATGGCAGGTGTTTCTTTTTTAATAGCTCTTATGGGGTGGATGCCCATCCCCATTGATGCTGCTGCCTGGCATTCCCTATGGACCTTAGAGCGGGAAAAACAAACCCAGTATCGCCCCCAGCTCAAAGAATCTTTACTCGATTTTAATATTGGATATATAGGCGCAGCCTTTCTGGCACTGGGATTCCTGCTACTCGGCGCTTTGGTGATGTACGGCAGCGGAGAGGAATTTGCAAGTAGCGGGGCCATTTTCTCTGGTCAGCTTATTAGCCTCTATACTGATACGCTTGGTGACTGGTCATATACTATTATAATTATTTGTGCTTTTACTACAATGTTCAGTACCACGCTTACGGTCACCGATGCATATCCCCGGGTGTGCCGTCGAATGATAGAAGTGATCAGACATGATACTGATCAAGCTAAAAACAGTTTGCCACTCTATCGCCTGTTATTGGTAAGTATTCCAATGTTGTCCTTAGGCGTACTGTATTTCCTGGGAGATTCTTTTACCCTTATGATTGATATTGCTACAACACTCTCCTTTTTAACAGCCCCCATTCTTGCTTATATCAATTATCGTCTTGTCACAGCCGATCATATGCCTGAAGACTGCAAACCTAAACCGTGGCTCAAATGGCTAAGTTTGGGAGGACTTCTTTTCCTGACGGGTTTTGCCCTGCTTTATCTTTACTGGATTATTCTAGTTTGATATTGGAATATCAAAGGCTTATCATCCCTTTCGCAAAACGAAACGGGATAACTTTTTATATCTTATGATTTTCAATAACTGTCAACTCAATATGTGCAACATCAATATGGCGTGCTGTATGTGTATGCCTATGATGTGCTGTATGATCTGCACCTGTTGGGATGATAGTGGAAAAAAGGTTCCCGCCTAAAAAGCTTTTAAAACAAATAAAAGCCCACTCATCACGCAGGTGAGTGGGCTTTTTTGTTTTGCCTTCCACTCTCTTGCGTCTGTTTGGGTCTAAATTTTTCATATAAAAACCAACCATAAACAAAACGCAATGAAACCATCGTTACTACTCTTTTTTCTCGCAATACTTACGGCAGGACCACATCACGCTCTTGCTCAAAGCATTGAGGGCACCGTAACTGAAAACGGTACTAGTGATCCGTTACCGGGTGTTAACATTCTTGTAGAAGGTACTTCTCAAGGTGCTGCAACAGACGTTGCGGGGAAGTATGAAATAGTCAATATCGAACCGGGTACTTATACCGTTAGGGCTCGCTTTATTGGCTATGAAGAACAATCAACTGAAATTTCACTTGAAGAAAATGAAACATTAACCGTTAATTTTACTCTCAGCCAAAGCTCGGTTAGTCTCGACGAAGTTGTGGTCACTGGTACGGGTGGACCTGTAGAAGTACGCAAACTCGGTAACTCTATTGGCCGGGTCGGCGCCGAAGATCTGGAAACAGCCCCTATATCAAACTTTTCGGATGCAATACAGGGTCGCATTCCTGGCCTGGTGGGACTCCCATCCAGTGGAGTGACTGGTGAAGGCTCCCGGATTCGTATTCGGGGATCATCCAGCCTCTCCCAAAGCAACGAACCAATCGTCCTTATCGATGGCGTTCGCGTTGACAGGGGCGGTGGATTCGGCGGATCGGTAAATGCCGGGGGAAGCGCTTCACCTTCTCGGCTTGACGATCTTAATCCCGAAGCTATTGACCGGGTTGAAGTTCTTAAAGGCGCAGCTGCAGCTACTCTTTATGGTACCGAAGCCTCTAACGGCGTTATCCAGGTATTTACCAAAAAAGGTAATGTAAGTGAACCCAAATTCGATTTTAAGGTTAGCCAGGGAACTATTAACTATCCCAAATCGATTCCCGATAATACCGGATTTGCCCGAACGCAAGCTCAGGCAGATACCATAAGTAAATATATAGGAGGAAGCATTTCTCCCTATGAATTAGTCCGCGAAAACTATCTGCATAAGCTTTACGAAACGGGCCTAACCCAGGAATATTCCGGTTCTGTAAGCGGAGGCACCGAAGGCATTACCTATTTTGTCAATGCCCGGTGGTCGGATGAGGACGGTCCGCTGGGAGGCGACAATCTCGTATATCCAGCGGGTACTGGTCCACTGGCTAACGATATCTTAAAAAAGGGACAGCTCTCTACGAACCTTAATATTTTTCCGGCCGAGAATCTGCAGCTAAGAGTGGTCTCAGGATACACCTCTTCAAACTTTGAGACTTATCAAACCGGTAATAACCCCTATGGAGTTACCTCCGGAGCCATGCACGGAAAGCCAGAACTCGTTGGCCATCAAAACCGATCCGGAGGTTCTTATACTGCCACTATTGAAGAACGCATCCAACAAACCGTCAGCCAGGAAGTACAGCACTTCAACAGCAGTGTTGGGGCCAATTATCGTCCCTTCGATAACCTAACTATTGATGGAACCTTTGGAATTGACTATACCAGTCAATTTAGTGAGTCACGACGTCCTTTCGGTTGGAATATTAACGATTATGCCAGTATTGAAACCGAGGGTGCCCGGCGGACTTCCGATCGTTCAAACCTGAACATTACGGTTGATGTAAAAAGCACGCTCCAAAGCCAGCTTAGCGAACGCTTTGAATCTACCCTCATCGGGGGATTTCAGGTATTTAATCAACAAAACCTGGTTCGCGGAGGAGAAGCCGTTAATTTCCCCGGCCCCGGATTGGATGTAAGCGGTGCTGCTGCTAATCAGAATATATCTGAAGAATACATAGAAGAAACACAGGTCGGACTGTTCCTGCAGGAGCAGATTGGCTTTGACGATTTCATTTTTGCCACTGTA
>JBEPXF010000207.1:0-197 GCA_041642075.1 Fodinibius sp. | reverse complement strand
AACGATTATGCCAGTATTGAAACCGAGGGTGCCCGGCGGACTTCCGATCGTTCAAACCTGAACATTACGATTGATGTAAAAAGCACGCTCCAAAGCCAGCTTAGCGAACGCTTTGAATCTACCCTCATCGGGGGATTTCAGGTATTTAATCAACAAAACCTGGTTCGCGGAGGAGAAGCCGTTAATTTCCCCGGCCC
>JBEPXF010000206.1:0-6023 GCA_041642075.1 Fodinibius sp. | reverse complement strand
TGGCCTTTTTTATTTTTTAAATATTATAATTTAACCGCTCCACGCGTTACTACTGGAGCTATTTGATAAAGTCTAAATTAACTGTCTAATTTTATATTCCCCTCTTTTTTATCAATATTATTTTAATAAACGGATTGAGGATGGCTTTTTATAGTAGTGTTAACTTTTCATTTTCCCATAATGAGGGGAATATGTAATTGTGCCTTCCATATTTTTAAAATAATTATAATACAATTTTAGGGATTATGACTCTCAACAGTAAAATGCTCAAAATATGTAGTACTCTCTTTATAATTAGTATTTTTTTGGGATGCTCAACTGAAGACGATTTTAATCCGGAAACAGCCGAAATAGAGGGTGAAGAAACGGCTGAGTTAACGCTTCCACCCAATGTGCCTCCTCCTATTGACCGGGATCACGCCACAAAGCTTATTGTAAATATGGAGGTTACCGAAGAAGAGATGCGCCTGGCTGACGGTGTAACCTATACGATGTGGACCTTTGGCGGGGATGTTCCCGGAAAGTTTATTCGGGCCCGTGAAGGAGACATGATTGAGTTTCACCTGCAGAACCATCCCGATAATAAACTCCCCCATAATATTGATTTGCACTCGGTTAACGGGCCTGGAGGAGGTGCCGAATCAACATTTACAGCACCGGGCCGTGAAACGGTATTTACTTTTCGCGCGTTAAATCCGGGACTGTATGTATATCACTGTGCAACCGCACCAGTCGGGATGCACATAGCTAACGGCATGTATGGACTTATCTTAATTGAGCCGACCGAGGGACTGTCAGAAGTGGACGAGGAATACTATGTCATGCAGAGTGAGTTTTATACCGAGGGTGACTATGGAGAACGTGGGCTGCAGCCGTTTGATATGGATCGTGCGATTGAAGAAGATCCAGAGTATGTGGTTTTTAACGGTTCTGTAGGCTCTATGATGCACGAAAATGCAATAACCTCGGAGCGGGGCGACAACGTCCGCTTATTTGTAGGAAACGGGGGACCTAATTTAACCTCTTCTTTCCATGTCATTGGAGAAATTTTTGATAAGGTTCATTATGAGGGGGGCGATCGCGTGCAAACTAATGTTCAGACTACTTCTATACCTGCCGGTGGTTCTGCTATGGTTGAGTTTGAAACGGAGGTCCCCGGTGAATATATACTGGTAGATCACGCAATTTTCCGCGCTTTTAATAAAGGAGCTCTGGCGACACTAGCTGTTTCCGGCGAAGATGATGAAAATGTGTTTACCGGTCAGCAGTTGGAACGCGTCTATCAACCGGAAGGTGGAGCTACACAGGAGTTGCCGCAGGAGGAGCGGGATATCCCCACAGCTGAAACGATGGAAGAACAGATGGAATACGGCAGAGAGGTTTATGCGTCCGTTTGTCAATCATGCCATATGCAGGATGGTTCAGGTATCGAGGGGGCCTTTCCTCCAGTAGAAAACTCTGACTACCTGAATGAAAATCCGGATCGCGGGATTAGCGCGGTTGTACACGGGCTTTCGGGCGAAATTACGGTTAACGGAGAAACTTATAACGGAGTAATGCCCCGACAAAATCTCACTAACGAAGAGGTCGCTAACGTAACAACCTATATTCTTAATAGTTTCGATAACGACGGCGGACGTGTTAGCCCTGAAGATGTAGAACGCGTTCGTGAAGAAGGGCCGGTTGAGTAATTGGATAAAATGGTAGCTTACAGTTAGTGATATGTATCAAAAGTTTTTAACGCTCTTATTTGTCATACTTTGTGGGTTATCCTTTTCGGCAATTGCCCAGCCGGAGGGCATGGTTGCGGTAGAACAGGGGGTTTTTATGCCTTTTTATAGTTCTACTGACGATAGCACCACCGTAGAATCCTTTTATATGGATACACATCCGGTCACTAATTCCGAGTTCCTGGAATTCGTAAAGGAAAATGAGAAGTGGAGACGGTCGCAGGTAAAGAGCGTTTTTGCCGATGAAGATTACCTGCGACACTGGAAAGGGGAATTAGAGTTGGGAAATATTAATCCCAATGCACCAGTGACGAATGTAACATGGTTTGCAGCCCGTGCCTATGCAAAATGGAAAGGGAAGCGCTTGCCAACATTGGATGAATGGGAATACGTAGCTTCAGCCAGCGCATCCAAACCACTTGCTAGTCGTGATAAAGCGTTTGTACGACAAATATTGGATTGGTACAGTCAACCAAATCCAGATCAAATGCCCTCTATTGGAGATGGTGAACCCAATTACCACGGCATATATGATATGCATGGATTGGTGTGGGAATGGATACAGGATTTTAATACCGTGTTTATCAGTGGAGAATCACGAGCAGACCAGGGAGAACTCAAGCAGTTCTATTGCGCCGCGGGAAGTTCGGCTGCAACGGATTCTGACAAGGAGAATTATGCGGCCTTTTTGCGTTATGCATTTCGTGGCAGCCTGGAAGCTGATTTCTCGGTAGGTAATTTAGGATTTCGATGCGCCAAGGATAAGGAATAAATATCATAAAATATGAAAACATATAGCTATCAAACCATTGGCTTTTTCTTTGCAGTTGCCTCATTTGTTCTGGCAGCTTGCAATAGTGGGGAGCAACAACAAACCGCCCAATCCCAATCAGGTGAAATGGCTATGTCGGGTGATGAACATGCAGCTCATGCCGGTATGGAGATGGACGCGAGTGAACCGACTGATGAATCTATCTATAATGTGAGCAGCCAGTGGAAAAACCGCCATGGAGAAATCGTAGCCTTGGATAGTTTGCGTGGAAAGGTACAGCTCGTTGCAATGGTATATACCCATTGTGAACATGCTTGTCCCCGTATTCTGGCCGATATGGAGCGTATTCGGGAAAACTTATCTGAAGAGACATCTTCACAAACTAATTTTACAATTATTTCAATAGATCCTGAACGGGATACGCCCCAAAGACTCACAGATTTTGCCAATGAGAACGATCTTGCCAAAGATAAGTGGACATTATTGAATGGAAATCAGGGAGATGTATTGGAGATAGCGGCTCTTTTAGGGGTTAAATACAAACGTATTAGTGATACTGATTTTACCCATTCTAACATGATTACAGTATTAAATAAAGAAGGAGAAGTAGTCCACCAGCGGAAAAAACTTGAAGATCAGCATCCGCGGGTAATTGCAGCTATTGAAAAAGCAGCAGCCGACAGTTAAAGAGAATATAGGTTAGAGTTACTCTCGCTATTATACATCTTCATGAAATAACTGTATCTTTAGAGGCTTAATATTCAGAAGTTTAGAAATTTCCCTTAGTGGAGAATAAAACGAAAATACGTTCCCAAAAGTCTGCCGATTGCCGGGTAAAGGCTGAAGCTTATGCAAACATTGCTTTGATTAAGTATTGGGGAAAACGTTCCTTAGAAAAGAATTTGCCTGCCACCGGTTCTATTTCAGTTACACTGGATGCCCTAAAAACGAAAACAGAAGTCCGTATAGATTCCAGCCTTCAAAAGGATTATTTCGAGTTGGATGGGAATATTTTTACGGGGAAGGAGTTGAAGCGTATATCCGATTTTTTGGATGTAATTACAGGTACGGCAGAACGGGACAGGGCTTATGTTATCAGTAAAAATTCGTTTCCTAGCTCTGCGGGTCTTGCTTCTTCGGCTTCTGGTTTTGCTGCTCTTGCTATGGCTGCGGCCAAAGCGTGGGGTAAATCAACAGATCGATCGACATTATCCTCTCTCGCGCGACGCGGATCGGGATCGGCAGCTCGTTCCATATTTGGTGGATTTGTGGAGATGAAAAGTGGGCAGAATGTATCTGGAAGTGAAGATTTTGCAGTTCCTCTCTATCCAAGAGATTACTGGAATCTTCGCATAGTCATTGGGATTACCGATACAAAGCCCAAGAAAATCGGTTCGACAGAAGGGATGGAGCGTAGCCGAATGACTGCTCCTTATTATGATTCCTGGATTAATTCTACAGAACAAGACCTTAAAGAGATGCGGGATGCGCTCGAAAAAAGAGATTTTACCAAAATGGGTGAATTGGCGGAGCATAGCGCCTTGAAAATGCATGGACTGGCTATGTCAGCACGCCCTGCAATTTTATATTGGAATGCTGCCACCTTAGAAAGTATTCATAAAATTCGAGACCTACGCAACCAGGGTATCGAAGCTTATGTCACTATTGATGCAGGACCGCAGGTTAAGGTATTGTGTGAACTGGAGAATGAAGAAGATGTTCAGCAGGCGTTGACTTCGGTGAGTGGCTTGCAAAAAGTAATAAGTAGCAGCATTGGAGGCGATGCGAAAGTAATAGAAGGATAAATTATAATATATGTCTGATTCAACAATTACGGTAAAAACACCCGGGAAACTAATTCTGCTTGGAGAATATGCGGTACTGGAACAAGCGCCAGCCCTTGTTGCCACAGTTAATAAATTTTGTACGATTAAATTACGCCCCAGTCAGAATGATGTTTTTCGTATTGAAGCTCCGAATTTAGATATCCCTGATTTCTCTTTTTTACTTTCTGAAAAGGGGGATGTTTCCCTGGCCAATGGACACACAGAATTACAGCAGAATAAGCTGAGTTTTGTTTTGTCAGTTTTGAAATACATCCATCAAAAGCTGGGTAAGAAAATTCCCGCTTTTAATATTAGTATTGATACCGCTGACTTCTTTCATCCGGTAAGTGGAAAAAAAATGGGATTGGGTTCTAGTGCAGCACTAACAGTAGCATTACTATCCGCTATTGAAAAACTGCTCAATAATATCTTCTCAAGTACTGACTTCTTTCAAAAAGCGTTACATGCACACCGGTATGCCCAAGGCAAGATTGGCAGTGGTGTGGATATCGCAGCTAGCTCAACAGGCGGAATAATACAGTATCGGATGCCGGAACTTATTGAAGGAACAAACGAAGAAATCCAGCAATTACACTGGCCGGACGATTTATATATGCTTTCAATATGGACGGATAAATCTGTATCTACCCGTACGATGGTACGCAAGATGCGTACTTTCCGGAAGAAAAAGGCAACAATGTATAAAGATATTATGAACGAAATGGCTGACTTATCTGAAGTCGGATGCCGGGCTTTTCGTTTGGGGAATACCCAGAAATTCCTCGACGTTATAGAAGCTTTTGGCAATATTGAGCGGAAGTTAACCAATCACAGCGAAGCAGATATTTTTTCTTCCGTCCATGAACGAATTGCTAAGATTGTTATAAACGAAGGTGGCTATTACAAACCTTCTGGAGCTGGCGGAGGAGATATTGGAACTGCATTTTGCCGCAGCGCCAAAGTTTTTAAATCAATTGCAGAAGCGATAAAAGAAAGTCCTTTTGAATTGCTGGATCTATCTGTTCAGACCGAAGATGTAAACTATACAGAACCTTATGGAATCGGCTAATATAAATAACAGGAAACCTTCTACAGAAAATTCTGCCGACCAATCCCGTATTCCCAAATTTTATAAGCGAAGTATTGAAGAACGACTGCATTTGCTTCGGGAGAAGAACCTTATCACAAGGGAGCAGCTAACAGCTCTTCTCAATCAGCAGCAGGTTCTGACTAGGGAAGAGGCGGACAAAATGATCGAAAATGTGGTTGGCGTTTTTGGCTTGCCAATGGGGTTGGGCCTCAATTTCATCATAAATGATCGACCATATATAGTACCTATGGTGGTGGAGGAACCCTCTATACTGGCAGCGGTAAGTTCGGCAGCCAAAGTAGTACGTAAATCAGGAGGGTTTACAGCAGATGCCGACGATCCAATTCTTATTGGACAAATACAGCTGGTGGATGTCGATCATCCAATGAAGGTCCAACACCTGTTGCTTCAGAAGAAGAAAGAGATTATAAATTTGGCTAACAGCCTGCATCCGAACATGGTAGAGCGGGGTGGCGGCGCCGTGGATGTGGAAGTAATGATTTACCCACAATCGCGACATTCAGGGAGTATGGTGGTCGTTCATCTGTTGGTGAATACCTGTGATGCCATGGGGGCTAATCTCGTCAACAGCATGTGTGAAGGAG
>JBEPXF010000205.1:0-6029 GCA_041642075.1 Fodinibius sp. | reverse complement strand
CAGAAGAAGAAACCGTCGGTACAAAATGAGAATGTGGCACAGGATAAAATGTCGAGTATATCTCCTGAAGCTGGCTCATTATCAGCAATAATTCGATCTTATAAATCGGCCATCACCCGATGGTGTAATGCTCATGAGCACGAATATTTTGCATGGCAGTCGCGTTTTTATGATCATATAATCCGAAATGAGCGGACATTAAACCGTATAAGGCAATATATATTTGATAATCCATTGCAATGGCAGAAAGATAAAAGAGATAGGAATACCGATAGCAATATAATTCACGAGCAAGCGGTGGAATATATAGTAGGAGCCTGAATAAGTAATAAACTAGAACCAGTTCGGACGTAGCACGCTACGTCCCGACTATGGTGTAGCCGTCCAGCGAAAAATCCAATTAGATTTGCATCCATAACTTACCAGAACGAGCAAATACTCCAATTAATTACTGGGCCATATCAAACTTGGCCCAAACAGGCAGATGGTCGGAGGTGCTGCTTTCAAAGTCTGGAATGTACTCAAGCGGGGCCTCATAAATAGCCGCACTACCCTCGATATAGAAATTGAATAGTTCATCGCTCATGGTAATATGATCAATCAGGTCGCCCTCATCCATATAGTTTATGGAAGCAGTCTGCTTATTTTCGGATAGCACTTTTGTAATGATTCTGAAGTTTTGGGTATCCTCTGTAAACTCATCATAGGGCGTTTCCTGATATACCTCTTCGTCGTTTTTTTCCTCGAAATAGATTGATTCATCCACATCGTCGTTGTAGTCGCCTAGCAGAATAATATTAGCATTGGGATGTTCATCCATCAGGTAGTGGTATAAGCCCTCGGCCGCTTCTTGTCGTCGCTCATAGGATTCTCTATAATCTTCGGCATTTTTACCGTAATTGGCCTTTGCGTGGATAACCACTGCAAAAAACTCTGTTTGTTCCCCGTTAGCAGTATAATTGAACCGGAAAAAGAGGGGAGGTCGACCATTGGCCCAGTAGTATTCCCAATCTTCCCGGTATACTTCTCGCACTTCTGCTGCTGAAATCTCACCCGCTTCCAGGGAATCGATGGTGTTGGTATTATACAGAAAAGCCATCTTCTGGCCTTTATTTATGAAATCGGCGGTAAAGCCGTTATAGCCGGTCATCGGTTCAGTTATTTCATTAAAGGCTTTCTGGCTAAAGATTTCCTGCATAGTATAAAGGTCGGCATCCAGAGAGTCTAAGACCCGCACCATATTTTTGGTCTGCTGGAACTCATCATTGGGTCCATTCCCTTCATTGCCATACCATTCGGTATTCCAGGTTACGGTTTCCAGTATGCCATCCGGCGCGACTGGCTCGGTGGACGAAATTTTTTTCAGTTCCTCTTCTTCAGTCTCCAAGCCCGAGGTGCCCCCACAGGCTTTAAAGAGTGAGAGGGTAACAGCGAGGATAAGGATGCCAAAGATAAATCGTTTCAAGTTGTTTATGCTTTTTGTTTGGGGTTGATGCTTAGAATCGGACTCTTAACGTGTCGAACGACGTTAGCCGTAGTGCTCCCCATCATCAGGTAGTCAATGCCGGTACGACCCACTGTCGACATCACAACGAGATCTTGGGGGTTGTTCAGGTTGTAATTTAGAATGGCTTCGTGAGGCGTATCCGTTGAGACGATTACCTTGGTGGTAACCTGGTCACCCAGCTCGTGGAGCTCTTCTTTGGCCAGTACCTTGAGCCGCTGTTCGCGGAGCTGAATCTTGGACTTATCCGGATCGTTGTTATGCTGCGGATCATAGGCAAACACATTGATGAGCTCCAGCTGCGCATTTGTTTTTTGTGCAAGCTTTTTTGCGTAAGGGAAAGCTTCTTTGGAATGATCAGAAAAGTCGGTGGTCAGCAGTATATGATCAAGATCGGTAAGCTGCCGTTCTTTATTGATCACTAATACCGGAAGATGTGCCATGCGAAGAACTTTTTCGGCGACAGAGCCCAAAAAGAATCGGGAAAATCCGGTGCGCCCGTGGGTTGGCATTACAATCATATCGTAGTCTTTGGCTTCTTCAACAATAGATTGTGCGGGATTGCCAATAGAAACTCGCGGGGCCTTAAGCATGGAAGCGTCAATATGCTCACGGGAAAGTTCATTGAGACGTTCATTAATGGTTTTCTCAATATCCTCATAATCTTCAATGGGCGTAGAGGGCATGCCAAACATATAAGGTCCCCCGTCTACCTCGTTAAGGGGCAGATAGGAGTGAAAAGGAGTAACACTACCGTTCCATATTTCCGCCATCCGCCTGGCTGATTGTAGAGCGGTGGCACTCAGTTCAGAAAAGTCAAGGGGCACAAGAATTTTTAAATTTTCCATGGTTTTATATATATAAAGATTATAAGTGGCATTACAGATAATGTGTTAGACTATAACCAACCTTTGCGTTTAAAATAGTACAGCATAATGAGGGCTATTACAACCATTATTGCTATGGATGCCGGATAGCCCCAATACCAGCTGAGCTCTGGCATGTTATAGGGACTGGCTCCGGGATCGAAATTCATGCCATAAATACCGGCAATGAACGTAAGGGGGATGAAAATTGTGGCGATGATGGTCAACACCTTCATGATTTCGTTCATCCGGTTACTCATAGACGACATATACAGGTCGTGAAGACTCAGTACCATATCCCGATAGTTCTCCACACTGTCGATGACCTGTATCATATGGTCGTATACGTCGCGGAGGAATAATTTGGTATGGTCCGATATAAAATCAGAATCATCCCGGATGGCCGTATTGAGGGCATCACGCAAAGGCCACACCGATTTACGCAAAAAAACCACTTCCCGCCGGATATGGTGCACTTTTTGCAGCAAATCCTGGTTGGCCTCCTCATCCTCAAAAAGGATATTCTCAACTTCTTCAATTTCATTGCCAATCTGTTCAATGACATTGAAGTAGTGGTCTACAACGGTATCTAGCAGGGCATAGGCCAGGTAATCCGTCGGCTGGGTGCGGATGCGCCCCCCGGCTTCGAGGCGATTAAAGATTGGCTGGAAGTAATTGTTGTCTGTTTCCTGAAAGGAAAGCACGTAATTACTCCCCAATACCACGCTGATCTGCTCAGAAACCAGCGTCTTGCTTTCTGTATCAAAAGAGAGCATTCGAAGGACGAAAAAGATGCAGTTATCGTAGGTCTCTACCTTTGGTCGCTGAGTAGTATGGACAATATCTTCCTGGACCAGAGGATGGAGATCAAAATAGGACCAGATGCTTTTTAGCTTGTCAACGTCATGCAGGCCGGTAAAGTTAATCCAGGTTTTAGATGAGTTTTCCAGAAAAGGACGCGACTCTTCGATATCCGAGATAGAGATATGCTCCACATGGTCAACGTCGTAATCGTGCACCTTCATGCTGATTTCATCGACCTTTTGGTCCCCGGTATATTCTACAGTACCGGGAGCCGTACCCGGGGCTTTGCGGGCATGGGCTTTACGCTTGGAAAGGAGAGTTCGAAACTTTTTCTTCTTCTTTTTCGCCATATACACTGTTTTTATCTGATTGATGTATGCCTCAATATGTAGAAGAGTGCGCTTACAAACAAGGGGACAGGGAGGCGTATTTTCAGGTGATATATATTGAAGAAGGATATTTTAACTCCTTGCTATTATTGATAATCCGGGTAGAATAGCCAGTAGTTCTGGTGATTTCTCTTTCCCGTACCGGGGAGAGTGCATTCCAACCCGATACGTTAAGGGTCATAACCCGACGTGTTAGACCCCTTAACCCTACGTGTTACGACCCTTAACACGACGTGTTATACACCATAACGAAATAAAGAAGCCCCTCCATCAGTCAGATGGAGAGGCTTTGATCTTTTATGCCATAGACAGACGAACCCGACGCTGTCAGTTAAGAAACGGTCAGTTCGTGCGAAAGGGCCCCGGTACGCAGTTCCGTGGTATTGAATATAATACTACGCACTTCGAGGCGGTAAGTACCGGCGGGCAGGGTGGGCACAATGAAAATAAGCTCCCCGGGCTTATTCTTAAGGATGCTTTCATCCACCCGCGTTTCGGAGGTGTCGTCTTTATTCACAAAGAAGATCCCCTGGGTCGGATCATCTTCATCGAACTTAAGCAGCTCTCCCACAATACGCGCCCCGCGACCCGGAGTGGTCACCTCGTTCTTCGTATCGGTAGCATCGTCGTAGAAGTATTCGAGATCCGGCTGACGTTCGCGCGCTTTAATTTTCTGCGGATCGATTTCGGCGGTAACGGGTCGAAGCCGAGAACCTACCGACAGGTTAATGCGCACCTGGTGGCGATTCGGATCAAAGTTGTCATCTTCATCCTCGAATACCCCGCTGATGCCCGATCGGATGTTAAACAGGGGCGTGACCACGGCATTTCCCTGGCGAATCAGGTTGATAATGCCTTGGCTGATTTCTTCGAAACTGGCTAGGGCTTCTGCCTTGGTAATGGTAGAGCCTTCGCGCGTCATATGATCGAAGACATCTTCGATGGAATAGCTGTTGGTATTGCTGCTGATAGCCATATAGTCTTCGGTATCAGCAGTCATGTTATTGGGTGCTAAATAGAATTCTAATCCCATAATAGAAATAGGTTTTGTGAAGGACCGGAACGTATGGTTACCGGATGTACTGTATAGCAGCCTATCGATAAAGAAAGCAGCGATACAGTGAGGTACCCCGCGGCCTTCTGTTTGATATTTTATTTTTTGCAGGCGGACAGATATTTGTATCCGCCCTCTCTTTTGTGAGGCCCTATATTTGTGACCTCACATAAGTAAGTACGTTTAGGAGATCAATCCTTACAAAAAAATTTAAAAAAAAGTTGTAAGGATTGGCCGCTGAAAGGTACTTACTATACAAATACTCAGATAAAAACAGGGCAAATAAATGGGCGAAGAAGAGAACCTAATACAAGACATGACGAACTATACCCGCGGTAAGCTAACCGAAGCAGAGGCAATAGACCTGTGGCTGCGGTTATTGAAATACCCGGAATGGATATACTACCTGAAAGTTGAGCTGGTGCTTAACGAGCTGCACTGGCCCGCCCCCATGATACACCGGCATTGAGATGTTTAGATTTTAGTATAAGGAGGGCGGAGGTCGTAAGCTTGCAGATTTAGTAATTACAGTTGGAATTTTGTGTTTAAACGGAATATTTGGCAAACTATGTCTGAAAGGATAATATTGTTGTGCAGTTGGTTTGAAAGAATGCTTTTGGATTATCTTAAAGTCAAAGTAATAAATATTTAATGCTGATTTTAAACGATAGAAAATTCATCAAGTCCCCATTTGACAATGAGGCTGAACTTGAACAAGTCATTATTGATAATTAGGAACATATCTTTGGCCCGTCTTCTATTTATTTACCCAAAAAGAAAATAAAAACCGGAGATGGCGCTGGAACAATTCCTGATGGATTTGCTATAGATTTATCCTCTCGAAAATGGTATCTAGTTGAAGCTGAATTGTTACATCATACTGTTTGGAATCATATAGCCCCGCAAGTTTCTAAACAAGTTATTGCTTCTCTGCAACCCTATTCTAGAAGAGTAATTCAAGACTTAGCAGTTAAAACCTATTCTAGTGATGAAACTACTAGAGAAAAGTTTCAGGAACTCGGGATCAAGGAATTAAATGTTAGGAAAGTCATCCAAGATATTTTAGAAAAAGAACCTATCATTGGTGTCCCGATTGATAGCATTTCATCTGATCTGAAAGAATGGGCCAGAACTTTAAAATACAATGTGAAGCTTTGGGTTATTTCAAAATTTATTGAATTCAAGAATCCATCAAATGTTATCTATGAATTCCCGGAAGAATTTAAACCTGAAGTTGATACCGAAAAGGAAGAGGGAATAGAAGAAAACAGCCAGGATATAACACGATATGATGTATCAATTTCAGATTTAATTGAAAAAGGTTTCATTTCTGTAAATGAACAACTAATTATGGATTACAAACCCAGAAATGGTGAACAAAAGCAATATACGGCATTGATTCACGATGATGG
>JBEPXF010000204.1:0-6068 GCA_041642075.1 Fodinibius sp. | reverse complement strand
AGGCAGCCCCGGCTAAAACCATATTAGCTTCTAATACTTCATCCATTTCTATTACCAAATTGGCCGCTACTACATCGCGTCCCGGACAGTTTATCGGGATGCACTTTTTCAATCCTGTGCCGGTAATGAAGCTAGTGGAAGTAGTGAGGGGACTTGATACGAATGAAGAAACGGTAAATTCCATTACTGAAGCAGCCCGGTTGCTCGATAAGAACCCGGTTGAAGTAGCTGATTATCCCGGCTTTGTGTCCAATCGCGTGCTGATGCCCATGATCAATGAGGCTATTTATTGCGTATATGAAGGCGTAGCTGAGCCGGAAGATATTGACCAGGTTATGAAGTTGGGCATGGCTCATCCTATGGGACCCCTAAGGTTGGCCGACTTTATTGGCCTGGATGTTTGCCTGGATATTTTAAATGTACTGCATGACGGTTTCAAAGATCCCAAATATCGACCATGTCCATTACTGGTTAAAATGGTTGATGCCGGTAAGCTGGGAGATAAGACGGGCAAAGGTTTCTATGAGCATTAGCATGGAAAGACCTTCATGAAAGAAATTTTTGTTTAGCTCAACCAAACAGTATTCGTTCTCTATGTTAACCTGCACCTCCGGCTGCTCCGCCACCTGCCGCTTCGGCAGAGGCACCACTATCTCCCGCTGCACCTGAGGAAGCAGACCCGGGAAAGGAAGCTGTTCCCGTGGCACTAAGGGTACTAAAAGAGTTGGCAATATCTGCCGGTGAATGGATACCATTTGGATATATCATCAACCAAACAAAAGCGGAAGAGGAGGGGGCATTTTCTTTTATAATGGTTTTTATTTGACTCTTTGATAAACCAAAGGGCACAGCATAAATGACATGTTTATCAAGGATATCGTTACCTATGGAGTGGGATTTTGCATTTTTAAGTCCCTCTTTATAGGCCTTCCAGCGCTTATATGTTCGTTCTCCTTCAGCGGTACGGCGAATAATCACTACCGATGCCACCAATAAAATAAATGTAAGGGTAAGTAAGATAATACCAATCGGACCTGCCCAATAAGTGGCCAGAATAGCGAGGATCAATAAAACGAACTGCACTCCTGCATTGCCATATGCGCCCTTATAACTTTCATCGTCATACCATTTTTTTGCCTGGCAATAATCAATAAGCTGTTTTCTCCAGCTGGAGAACCATTTTGACGAGCTATAACTACTCTCCGAGAAAAGTTCATCAATATAATTATTTTCCCCGCGAATCTGTTCCGAAACAAATGAGGCTAAATCAGATTCCCAGTCGGTAAGTTCATCTGCTGGTGCGGTTTCTGACTTTCAATACGGAAACGTTTTGTCTCGCTGCCGAACCATCCCTTTTCGACTTCCTGCTCCTTAATGATAAAATGTCCCCGACGTGCGAGATCCAATAGGGTTGGCATAAGGTGGGAGCTGGAAATCCTGAACATCAACCTCTATCCGGATTTCCGGAATAGTATACGATTTAGCCATCCCATTATAAGGAAGCAAGATATTAACCAATATTAAAAATAATACCGCTATATACGTATAAGATCGATATTTCATGAAAGTGATTGATTGTTGAGTACGAATAATTTTACTTAACAATGGTAGCCTATTTTGTTCAAATAATAAATTTAATACTATGAGTGATCCTTCCAACCAGGTACTTACGGACGATGCAAGAAGCAGTACTAATTTTTATAAAAGTGATCGTATTTTCCGGCATTACTTACAAAATCACTTTCCCGATTCGGCCCTGGAATATATGAATTCCAAGCTGGAGCGTGTTGGCCAACAGGCTGCTACTCGTATGAACACATTGTCATTAAAAGCCGATCAACAGCGTCCATTACTCAAGAAACGAACCAAATTTGGGGAAACGGTTAATGGCGTTCAATTCCATCCTGCTTACTGGAAGCTGGTGGATATTGCTGCCGAATCTGAAATGTTCTACGTGAAATATAATCCAGAGTTACGGGAACGCTTTGAGGGAAGCAGGCATGCATTGGGCTTTGCTGCAGGACAGTTGTATGCTATGAGCGAAACTGGGGTATACTGCCCGCTTTGCATGACAGATGGAGCGGCACATCTGGTGGACCAATACGCTCCCGAAGATATCCGGAAGCGGTTATTACCTAAGTTGTCGGCCAGAAAAGGGGCCTTGCTTAATACCGGGGCCATGTTTCTGACCGAAAAATCCGGGGGTTCGGATGTTGGACGAAATGTATCCACCGCAGATAAGATATCCGGACGAAAATATAAACTAAATGGCGAAAAATGGTTCTGCAGCAACGTTAATGCAGAGGTAATTATGGCACTCGCTCGGACGGGTAATGTCGAGGACGGCACGCAAGGATTGTCGCTTTTCTTAGTGGAAAAGGAGCTTCCCGATGGAAGTCGAAATCCGATGAATATCATACGCCTGAAAGAAAAACTGGGAGTGCGTTCGATGGCAACCGGTGAAGTGGAATTTGAGAATACCATCGGTATTCGTCTGGGTGAAGAAAATAGAGGCTTCAAGGTAATGACAGAGATGATTAATATCTCGCGGATGTATAACTCAGTTGCGGCCGTTGCAGGTATCCGGCGGGCCATTATTGAGAGTTATGAATATTTGAGTCATCGTATAACCTTCGGGAAAAAAGCCGTTGAGCATGCCTTAATACGGCAAAAATTTCATGAAGTCGGCTCACTCTATCTGTCTGATTTTCTATTAACGTGGCGAGCTATCAGGGCAATGGATAGCGCAGAACAGGGCAACCAAAAAGAGAAAGAATTAATGCGGATTCTTATCCCGATGGCTAAGTGGAGTTCGGCTGATCACGCAGTTTATATAGTGCGGGAGTGTATGGAGCTGATGGGCGGTAATGGATATATCGAAGATTTTGTAATGCCCAAATTGCTGCGAGATCTTAATGTACTGCCGATATGGGAGGGGTCGGGCAATATTATTGTGCTGGATATCCTGCGGGCAATTCAAAAATCAGAAGGATTGGATATTATTATCGATCGGATTCGGAGCGCTACGGAACGGACTCAATCCTACGGTTCACAGATGCAGGATAAATTAGATGAAACTCTTGCGGTCTGGAAGAAGCTAAGCGAAATGGATGACCGGGAGGTTGTTGAATCCACTGGCAAGCCGCTTTTTGAAGTACTCATTCACCTCTATCAAATGGCCCTGATGATTGAGGAGTATGATGAAAGGAGTCAGACGTGGATCGATCCGGCTATGGATTATATGGCATCGAAATTAGACTGCAGACTGAAAATTCATGAGGCTCCTGATCAAGATATTATTCGAAATCTCATCGGATGGAAGTATTGAAATTGCCGAATGACGTATTTACTCCTGTTATCTTACCAGAACTGCCACCATTCAATAAAATCTTTTAGGCGTCGGGTAAAATGTTGACCCTGAAACCAGCCATATACTCCAAATAGTACAAGAAGAGTGAAAATAACTACATTGCTTATCTCTCCCACAAATGCGACCAGCGAATGGGCTGAAGAAAACATGTAGAGCCCAGCAAGTCCGATACCGGGAAACATCCAGAAAGCAATAATATTTATAAGTAAAAAGCCAAATAATATTGCAATAAGCGAATGTTTTAACCGCTCTGCAAAACTGGGAATGCGTTCGTGCGTGCGCTCATCAATATTTAGGCCATTTTTATTCATCCGTCATTTGAGATTTCCGTAGGATTATTACTACAAACTAATAATTTTAAAGGTAAATGAAATCTCTGTAGAGTTACCGTAAAAGAGCTAAAAAAATATTTTGCTGTGTTACTATTTCTACCATATTCTTCTTATTTCATCATAACATAGTAAACAAAAATAACAGTTTAGGTAAATTCAGGTCTAACTAGATGGATACCATTGAAATACCCACACCGAGAAAAATAGAACAAGCACGGCAAAAGCTAGGGGAAAAGGTTTGTCGAACGCCCGTTTGGGAGTGGCAAAGTGATGTGGCGGATCAGCTTTTAAGTAAAGAAACGAAAATCTTTTTGAAACTTGAGCTCTTTCAGTATGCTGGCAGCTTTAAACCCAGGGGGGCTCTTATGAACATGTTGGATTTGACTGAGGGACAGCTGGAAAGAGGAGTGACGGCCGTAAGTGCTGGTAACCATGCTATCGCAGTCGCCTATGCCGCCCAATCCCTCGGCACTACCGCCAAGGTAGTTATGCCTAAAACCGCTAATAACTTCCGGGTGGAAAAGTGTAAGTCGCAAGGAGCAGTAGTGGAGCTGGTTGAGGATGTACATGTGGCTTTTGAGCGGGTTAAAGAGATAGAACAGGAAGAAGGGCGGACTTTTATTCACCCGTTTGAGGGAAAACAGACGGCATTGGGAACAGCTACAGTGGGGTTAGAGCTCTACCAGGATGTTCCTATGCTGGATGCGGTGATCGTGCCCATCGGGGGCGGTGGACTCTGTGCAGGTATAGCTTCGGCGGTTAAACAACTCAATCCAGATTGTAAGGTCTATGGTGTAGAACCGGTTGGAGCCGATAGCATGAGTCAGAGTTTAAAGGCTGGGAAACCAGTAGAAATAGAGAAGGTCGATACTATTGCCGACAGTCTCGGAGCACCACATGCGGCCTCATACAGCTTTACATTGTGTAACCGCTTTGTCGATGAAGTAGTTACCATTACCGATCTGAAAATGGCCCAGATGATGCGCACCATGTTCGAAGAGCTAAAACTGGCTGTAGAGCCGGCTGGTGCATCGGCACTTGCAGCGGCAGTCGGACCGCTGGCGGATTACGTTATCGATAAGAATATTGGGATCATCGTTTGTGGTACAAATATTGATGCGGAGAGCTTTCAGACGATTTTAAGAAAAACGAAATAAGGTTAGAAACAGATTTTAGAAAAGAATAAACAAACCCTCTTTAGATAGTAATTTAATATGGTCGATTTAAGAAGTGATACGGTTACCAAGCCAACCCTCGAAATGCGCAAGGTAATTGCTAAAGCCGAAGTGGGGGACGATGTGTTTGGGGAAGATCCTTCTGCCAAAGCTTTAGAAGAAAAAGTAGCCCGGATGTTTGGCTTTGAAGCAGGACTATTTGTTCCCAGCGGCACGATGGGCAACCAGTTGAGCGTCAATGTGCTTACGGATCAAGGAGATGAAGTGCTGATTGAAGAAACGGGACATATCATTAATTATGAATCTACCGCAGCAGCACACCTTTCGGCAGTACAGTTGACTCCCATCCGGGGAGATAAAGGCAAAATTTCAGTTGATGGCTTGCACGACAGGCTGCGCGGGACTCATGATTGGGAGCCCCGAACGAAGGTTCTATCGATAGAGAACTCCACTAACAAGGGAGGAGGCTGCTGCTATACGGAGGAGGAATTGCAGAGGATCCGTACTTTTGCCGATAATAAGAATCTGGCAGTGCATCTCGACGGAGCGCGTATCTGGAACGCAATGATGGCCACGGGAACCAGTTCCGAGTTTTACAGTAGCGTTGCGGATACCCTATCGGTTTGTTTTAGCAAGGGACTCGGAGCCCCGGTGGGATCGATGATTTTATCCACTCAAAAGAATATTGATCAGGCACGCCGAATGCGCAAAATGTGGGGCGGAGGTATGCGCCAGATTGGGATACTGGCTGCCGCGGCAAACTATGCTATTGAAGAACATCTTTCGCTACTGCAGGAGGATCACCGGCGAGGAAAGGAGCTGGCCGGGACGATTGAGGAATGCCCGGGGCTTGCCATTGATTTGGATTCGGTAGAGACCAATATTTTGATTTTTGATGTGGTGGAGGAATCGGCGGTATCAGTAGTAGAGCGACTGGAACAAGAGGGGATACTGCTGGTTCCCTTTGGACCCAATACACTGCGGGCTACTTTCCATTTTCAGATCACAGATCAGGATTTAGAGAAGGTGCAATCAGTGTTTAAGAACTATTTCGGGTAGGAAGACACCCAATTATATCGGTCTCCAGTTAGAAGGTTTTTAAGTTGAAAATTGAATGCTCCCTGAGACATTTAGCCAATGTGTTTAGCAGTTAGGTTAGATGGCTAGTTAATAATCGTATAATTCTGTATG
>JBEPXF010000203.1:0-6088 GCA_041642075.1 Fodinibius sp. | reverse complement strand
TCAGCTCCCTCATTAATCCATTCTTTTATTAATGCTATTTGGTCGGAAGTAAGAGGGCTTTGGCCTTGGGGCATGCGGTCTCCATGTTCTGGATTACTACTCTCAATCTTATCTACCAGGGGGCTACCATCAGCATCATCGGGTTGGACCACTTCTTCTCCGTATTGGTCACCCACGCTGCCAATAACACTATCGTAGCTATCGAGGCGTACACCACTAGTACTGGAACCTATATGACAGCTGGCACAATTGTCTTCAAAGATTTGTAGTACATTGCTAAAGGTCGGTTCAAGCGGTTCTTCCCCTCCATTATCCGGATCCGGACCCGTACTGCTGTCTCCGCAAGACACGACTAGAATGCCGAGCAAACAACACGTTAACAACAGTTGAAAAGATCTAAAGCGAAATAACGAGTGGAAACGTAACGACATATGACTTTTTTTCATCAGGAAACTCTGTTTGGTATCGGTTAACTGGTTTAGTGTTATTTAGCTATCAGTTTACGAGTGTCCAACCCCAAATAATCGGCGAAGTAGGCCTAAGGAGATACAAAGAACCAATAACAATCTCCCCTATCTCCCCAAACCATTAAGATTTGGAAGAGGATCAAGTGTTTTTGGGCTTTAACATTTGTTTTTCATGCAAGCCATGATTTCCAATTATTCGTTTGGAAATTCCGTAAAGACATAGTCTGTGGCGGAGGCTTCCGTATGACAGGTCTGGCAGCCGTCCACCCTGCCTTCCACGTCAATGACACCTTCCGGGTTATTTCTAAGCCAGAACCAGTCGTTGTGCTCCGAATCATAGCCTTCCACTTTAAACATAGTAGTTATGGCGGCAAGTGTGCTATCAGGCATATGGTTCTCTTTGACTATGATAGCCCCATTAGGGAATGGTGTGGTACCACTCATGACCGCATTATAGGCCACATCATTCACATAAATCGTTAAGCGAGCTCCATGTGGATCCGTTCCCTCATATAATTCTTCAGTACCCGGAAAGAGTTGCCAGTTATTCTGATAATCTTCTTCCTGCATGTGATCCCAGAGTGCTGTTCCGGTTGGATCCGGATCGGGTTGCTCTCCACTATCACTACTGCCACATCCCACAATTATAAGCATACTAACAAAGACGAAAATGCCTAGACGTATCCCGTCTATAATATTTACATTCATAATCCCTCCTTCTTTTATAAAAAATTAATATGTAGCTATCAGATGAAACAACTCTAAAAATTCTTACTAAAAAATTATTTTTTTTACTGATCTCTTGTATAATAATTTACGAGGTACCAAATTTATCCAAGAGTATTGTAGCAATAACCTTTTCCATTGATGAAAAATACGTATCCGGGTTAAACAAGTACGGATACTGAAGTTACTTGTAAATAATCGCGTAATATTTTTCAAATTATGATAGTCAGTAGAAATAGAATCAACTGTGCAGCATAGTTTCTAAAAATTAGGAAGTGGTAAACAGGATTTTTAAGAACACAAATACAACAGAAATAGCTTATGAATTTATCAAATAAAAAGATATTAGTTACCGGAGGAAGTGCCGGCATTGGCAAAGCATTAATTGAAGAGTTTTCAAAGAAAGGAGTTACCGATATTGCCGTAATGGGAAGAACCGCTGACAAATTAAATACTCTTGAGGAGGAATTCCCATTAGTCAATTTTTTAAAAATGCAGGGGGATGTTTTTAACCTCGCTGATATAAAGAATGTCTCTAAAAGAGTAAAAGAAGAATGGGGAATGCTGGGTATTTTGGTTAACAATGCCGGGGTTGTCAGTGCGGGATTGCTGGAAGAAATCAGTGACGAAGATATCATAAATCAAATAAATATTAATGTAAGCGGATTAATTCTATTGACTAAGCACTTGTTGCCTTTGCTTAAAAAAGGTTCAGAAGGCGCCTTGGTTAATGTATCTTCTGGCTTGGGGTATATCGGCATGCCTTTTTATAGCGTATATGCAGCTACAAAAGCAGCGGTAAAACACTTTTCCGAGGCAATGAGAAGAGAACTAGCGGATTATCCCATTCACGTTATGACCATCTATCCCACAGCTACAGACACCCAAATGATGGAAACGGCCAAAGTAGATAGTAAAATGGATAGCCCGGAGAAAGTTGCTATATCCACAATCAAAGGACTGTTAAATAAAGAGATTGAAGTAATTTTAGGGGGCCAACAGCGAAAAGATACTATTCAAGAAAATTTTGAAAACCCTTTGGAAGTAGATCAAAAAGTAGAAGGGCAATTTGAGGGATTAAGGAAACGAGCCGAAAAACATAGGTCAATGTAGGTTGCGGATAAAGCCTATCTTTATTATGGTTGAAAGCTGGATATTTATTTTTTATATCCGTAAGTTTTCGGGAGCCCGGATCATCTAAAACCCAGTATAAAATTCCAACTTTTTAGATATAACTTACTATGCCAAAAGTAAAAGTAAGTGGAATAATCAATGCTCCTGCCGACGAGGTTTGGAAATCAGTAAGCGACTTTAACAGTTTAGATGAATTTGTTGAAGCCATAGCTAATTGCACAACTGAAGGATCCGGTATTGGGGCAGTACGGACATTAACGCTGGAAGATGGCGGAAAAGTAAAAGAAAAATTAGAAAGCCAGGATGATGACAAAAAAATATTGACGTATTCTATTGTAGAATCTCCGATGCCGATTGAAAATTATACAGGTACTATGGAAGTAAAAGGATTGGAAAACGGTCAATCAGAATTCAGGTGGTCATCAACATTTGAAACTGCTGAAGAAGCTAAAGATGATATGAAAGAGGCTTTGGAAGGTCTATATAAGGTCGGAGTTAAAGGATTACAGCAGAAGTTTTCCAGTTAATAGTGATCGTAAAACTTACACTTTAGGTATAGAAGGTAGCAGATTGAAGGTTTCTATTTGCTACCTTCTACTAAAATTTTAGCTACCGGCTGTCTTTAATTAGAACCGTTTTTTCCGGAGTTCCCGTCTCAATCGGATTTTCCGGATCATTGCACCATTCAAACCATCCTCCATCATAGACCGATACTTGAGGCCATCCCATCAGCCAGGCATTCATAAAAGCCTCACTGCCACGCCAGCCCGTACCGCAATAAAAAGCAATATGTTTGTCAGGGGTGATTCCGCCTTCTTTCCAAGCTTTTGCAATTTCTGGGTATTCTCGCATCGTATGATCAAAGTTGCGATAGTTTTCCATATGGTAGGCGTCACTTCCACAGTTGCCGAAAACGGCACCCGGAATACGTCCAGACTTTTCTATATAGTGATAGCCACTGTGGTTACCGATAAATTCTTCCCAGCTTCTAATGCTCACCAGCTCTCCCTTATCTGACGCCAATAATTGCTTTGCATCCGGCATATCAATCATATATTCCGGATGGCCAGGAATCTCCTTCCCAAAATCCTCAACGGGAACAGGTTTATACTCTTCCGTTGTCAAATCATAGCCTTCGGTTTCCCAGCTGGTGATGCCGCCGTTGAGTATCCTGATATCTTCCACCCCCGCATATAGCATAATGGCAGCACATCGAAGTGCTCCAAGGTGCCCCGCGCTTTTACCCGGAAACTTTTCCTCATTATAAACAGGGGATGAAAAACGTCCATAGATTACAACGGTGGTATCGTGTCGAATGCCGAGCTTTTGAAGCGTTTCTCGAAGTTCTTCGGGCGAACGACGATTCCAGGTTTCTGTTGACTCCAGGCTATTGGTATCCACCGGAATAGCACCTAGGATATGTCCCCGGTTGTAATCTTCTAAATGGTCGTAGTGAGAATGACAGATTACATAATTATTACCATTCCCATAATTGGGAGGGGAATCACCTTTAATTAGTTGTTTAATCCAGTCTGGATAGATTAGTTGTTCATAACGTGGGAGTTTGTCCATCGGTAGCTTCGAATCTGTCGTCCACTCGTCAGTAAAATTATTATAGATGCTAATATTCCGGTAGTCAAGCTCTTCTAATTTTTCAGCCATTGAAGCAGTGTCATCTGCGCTGTAACCATAGATAATAATATTCTTACTTTTCGTGATTCCTTTCTCTTCAAGCACCTCAACCCAATCCATATAATCCGTCCACTGCAGTGGAATGCTTTTAGTACCGGTGATATGTCCGCCGCGCTCCTCTCCTTCCAAAGCCCAACCGTTGTACGCAGCTATCGGACGAATGTCTATTAAAACAGAATCGGGATGGCCAAGTAAGTCAGCCAATTCATTAGTAGAAATTTCTTTTGTGAATTGTAGCATGTAATTTTTTCTAAATTTAAATAGGTACAAATACAGTTAGAAAAGACAGCAAAAACTCTAGATATTATCTATCCTGCTATTTTTTTACCAGATACTGAAGAGAAAAATAATTATTCTCATCGGTCCATACCTTTTCCACGGAAAACCAATTACTAACTAAAGCTCTAAATGCTTCCAGGGAATATTTATATGAGTTTTCGGTGTGGATAGTTTCCCCTTTCTTGAGCATAAATTGTTCTCCGGCAATCGTCACTTTGTGTTCGAGATCCGAAACAAGATGCATTTCGATCCGCCCTTCCTCTTCATTATAGATGGCCTTGTGTCGAAATTCATCGAGGTTAAAATCTGCATCTAACTCCCGGTTGATATGACGCAATATATTTTTGTTAAACTTAGCTGTAAGTCCCTGCGTGTCGTTATAGGCAGCTTCCAGTATTTCCTTATCCTTTTTGAGATCAACTCCGACCAGCATCCCTCCATTCTGATTTAATATTTGAGAAACCATGGCCATAAATTTCCGGGCTTGCTCAGGTCTGAAGTTACCGATAGTCGAACCCGGATAAAAGAATCCATAATTACTATACTCCTTTTCAATACCCGGTACTTGAAAAGGCTCGGTATAATCAGCACATACCGGCTTAATCAGCAAATCCGGATACTCCTTCTTTAACTCTCGTACAACTTTAACCAAATATTCTTCCGATATCTCAACAGGCACATAGGCTGTAATACCCGGATGATAATCGAGCAGGAGTCTTGTTTTTTTGCTACTCCCACTTCCGAGTTCTATTAGAACCGGATCACGACCGATACATTCTACAATTTCATCAATATGATCATGCATAATCGCTCTTTCAGTTCGTGTGGGATAATACTCCTCCAGATGGGTGATCTGTTCAAATAGTTCCGAACCGCGTTCGTCATAAAAATATTTACTGGGAAGCGATTTTTGTGATTGTTTCATTCCAATAAGCACCTCTTCCAGCATAGACTGCTGGCTAACAACCTGATTATCCATAGATAAGTCTAGCGAATTATTTTAATTCTTCTATTTAACGATGTAAGATTACCGATGTTCCGGATTGGGATGGTCGAAACGACAGCCAGCCTCCCACTCGGATCGCTGATTCCCATGTGCGGGAATACCGCCTGCCTTATCAAGCATATGCGCTAAATGCATGAGATTCCACGTCATAAAGGTGGTATTGCGCTGGGTAAACTCATTGTCAAAGCCTATGGGGCCATCCTCTCCTTCGTCCCCGTAGCTGGGTCCCGGGCCCGCTTCGCCGATCCATCCGGCATCAGCTTGCGGAGGTATCACATACCCTAAGTGTTGCAGACCGTAAAGAATACTCATTGAACAGTGCTTAATACCATCTTCATTCCCGGTAATGAGACATCCGCCTACCCGTCCATAGTAAGCATATTGCCCCACGTCGTTTAAATTACCAGAGTAACCATATAGCCGTTCTATAACTTGGGTACAAACCGAAGACTTTTCGCCCAGCCAGATGGGTGAGCCAATAATTAAAATATTGGCATCCATCACCTTTTTCTGAATTTCGGGCCATTCATCTTTTTCAAATCCATGTTCTTTCATATCCGGGTAAACGCCGGGGGCGATATTGTAATCAACAGGCCGGATTATTTCTGTTGATACGTCATTCTTTTCCAGTATGGATTTAGAAACCTCAATGAGTGTCTCGGTATGTGATTCTTTGGGATTGGGTTTGAGAGTACAATTCAGAAATAAAGCGCTAAGGTTTGAAAAATCCCATTGGTTTTCATCGCATAGTTCTTCTTGTTTTTTATTTAGTGCCATAATAACT
>JBEPXF010000202.1:0-6105 GCA_041642075.1 Fodinibius sp. | reverse complement strand
AGGTAAGTCCCAGATCCATATAATACGACAAGTACTCATCACCGGCCTGGTAAAATACCGGCTTTACATCCGCATCATAACAGCGTTCCTGGAACTCCCAAATCAGCTCTTCCGCCTCTTCCGGAGGTCCCACTGGATTACCAAGGGCAATCCAACTACGACTTTTTTTGCGAAACATGATAAAAGAGTTTCCCGATGCACTAAAAAGCAGCTCCTTGTCCCCCAGCAGAGCCAAATTACTGAGCACATTGTCAGATGTCTCGATAACACTTTTAGCCCTATCAATATCATTCTCGGCTATTGTATAATCAGGAGGATCGGGACGTAAAAGCTTGACCAATCCGATAATTACCGCAAATCCCAAGGCGGCGACTGTAGCACGTAAATAACGGGGGGCATCTCCCATTAGTGAGAATTCCCACCACAAATCCTTCTGATACTCTACATGCTGAAAGGAAAAAGTCCCCAGCCACACGGCACTTGCAAATACTATTAATATCATTGTAAGCCATTGTGAGGAATACTGGTTGGAAAAAAGAGAGGTTTTTCGGTAAAACTCTTTCCGGCAGGAAATAAGTGAGGCCAACATTATTGATAATATAGAGGCCTCTTCATAGTCTCCCCCCTTAAGTAGTGAAAAGAGAATACCAAAGACAAGCAGTGCTACCGTCATATGATAAGCGGCATCCACCCGGCGCTGCAGGGCTCCTGCCAATACTAATAACGCCGCTCCCACCAGACTTGCAAAGAAATGGGACATTTCAATGACCGGTAAAGGAATGACATGTTGCAGCCACTGCATGCGTGGGACATCAGAAGGCAAAGCTCCCGAAAAAAGGAGGATAGCTCCGCCTAAAAATACAGAAAAGCTCATCACCTGTGGCACCACCCCAGGTACCCAGTCGGCTGCCTTTTTGCCCATCTCCTGCACTGCTTTTCGATTTACCTGGTACTCCTGATATCCCAGTACAACAATTGCGGCCAGCAGAGGTAGAATATAATAGATCAACCGATAGACAAGCAGTATGCCTAAAATCTGTGAACCGGGCATAAAATTGGACAAATAAAGCAGCATAACCGACTCAAATACTCCTAATCCGCCGGGCACCTGGCTGAACAATCCGGCTATCTGCGCAAGCAGAAATATGCCGACAAAACTAAAAAAGCTGACTCCCACTTCGGGAAGCAACACATACAATACTGCCGCAGCCATAAGCCAGTCCACTGAAGCAATGGTCACTTGTTTAATTGACAGCGTAAGGGAGGGAAATTTAAATGACCAGTCGCGGAAAGATAATTCCTTTTTAATTACCGCACTGGCCCCGACATATCCTACAACCATTAACAATAAGATTCCTCCCAATACCCGCAGAGAAACAAATGGAATAATCACATCATCCGGAAAAACGGGCGTAGCAAACAGCAGTGCCAGCCCCCCTACAGCACAAAAACCGATCCACAGCGTAAACGCACTAAAGCCCACAATCTGAGTCACCTGCAGTCCCGAAAAACCCCAGGCCGAGTAGATGCGGTAGCGGATGGATCCCCCGGTAATAAGTGCCAATCCAATATTGTGGCTAAATGCATAGCCAACGAAACCCGCACGAATAATCTTGCCGGCTTCCAAATCTTCGCCGATATATCGAACTCCCAAAGCATCGTAGCCTGTGAGTATGATATAGCTCAAAAAGGAAAGCAGCAGAGATATTAAAATATAGTGATTCGGAATATCCGAAAGCTGTGCTGTGATTTCTGCCAGCTCATATTGCTGAAGTTCCTGATCAAGAAACCACAACGCAAAGCCGAAAAAGATAATACTTATAAAAGGAGTTAACTTTTTTAAGGCTTTCTTCATATAAGAATAGTAATACTTCTACTGTTGGAATGAAATCGTCAGATCACCGGTAAGCCCCTCTCTGACAGGTACCTCACCCTGAATAAAATAGGGTTCTGGTTCCTCGAAAGGCTCAACGCTTCCATAATCCCACTGGCCATTATCATTAATATCATGATAGGCCCGTACCCGATAGCTTAGAGGAGGAAGATCTCCTATTTCAATTTCCTGACTGAATACAGTATCCCGCTGAATACCTGCTTCTTCATTTGATATTCGGAGCCGGATATCCGACAGGGTTGAATCTTCAGCTATAATATTTAATTGTCCCATTTGGGACTCGTGCCAAACTTCCGGCTGCAGTTTTCGGAAATCCTCAATTATGGGATCCCAGATCCTTAACTCATAATCCACACCATCCTCCCATACCGAATCGGGAGCAATCCGAAGCATATTAAGCTGGATATCTACATTTGGCCAGGAGTCACGCATCTCCGTGCCCTCTACCACTTTCAGCGAATCTCTGATCTCCGGCTCATCAATCGGCTTGGCATAGGTTACTTCTACCGGATCTGACGGATAATAGCCCGATAAATTATTGCGGGTAATAATCCGCTGCTGAGTAGTATCTTCCTCGGCTGAGCCGTTGAATGTCTGAGATATTTCTGTCAATTCATTTCCCGACTGATCTGTAATTCCACTAATATCCAACGAATATGTCTCTGATTCAGCTAAAGATTCTTCTGCCTGGGCAAAAAGCACATATCTCTCTCCCGGAGGGATATAAAGCGGGTTGGCATCCATCAGTACATTTCCGGTAGAGTCGGTTACATTAATCTCGGAATTATTGGTGACTTCAATATTTTCACTAAAGCGCATTCTCATCCGTTGCGAGGAGAATAAACCCACGCCCTGTAATACCGGCTGGGTCGTATCTGAGAGAGTAACGAATACCGTACCAATGGTATCTTCGGCAGCTTTCTCGAGCGTTATAAACTCTTCCTGAAAAGGCTGTGCCCGCTCCTGTTCCCGATCCCAGATCTTATTACGATTGCGATCAGCCATCCAAAATACCTTATACCTGCCATCACTGAGATATGAAAACTGAAAAACACCCCCGGTGTCGGGCGATGCCACATAATCAGCCTTGGCACTCAGATCAATGGGCTCACGATATAACAACAGGCGGCCTTCTTCGGAACCCTCCCCCGTCTGGGCATCAACTATACGTCCCAGGAGTTTTCCCTCGTCAATTTCATCGCCGGTCGATACCGCAACTTTGTACGGAGAAGACATCTCATTGCCATTGGTATCTCTGAGCTCAGTGTCGATGGTTACGATAAGAGTAGTGGAATCGGGAATTTCACGATTAAATTCTATTTCAACCGATTTTCGTCCCCAATCCAATTCATAATCTATGCCAATATCAGGCTCCACAACTATCGCCTGGGTCAGTGACGAGCGTTCCACAAATTCCGAAAAATGAAACGTTATATTTTTCTCACCAAAATTTGTAGTTCCTGTTTCCGGCTCAGTGCGAACAATCGTGGGACCTTCTTCGTCGCGTGGACCACCGGTTGGTGAAGATGGGGTTGCACAGCTTGCGGCAATGATTATTACACATAAAATGGTGCTGAAACGGATATAATTTTTTATCAAAACAGATTGCCTTCCAAATTTCATTTCCTGACAAAGATACAAATTTTTAAAGGCCTTTATACCCGAAATTTGGAACTACTTGTATTTTAAAGCCAAGTCTGTAACTAGCCCGGGAATGGTTACAGCTTATGCGTTGTATTATGTATCTTTAGTCTGCTGTATATGCCATATAAAATTAATTATTACTTATGAGCCTTGTTCAGACCAAAAAGCAAACATCTCTGCTACGTCACCCTGCCATTTATACGGACTATTATGAGCTTACTATGGCCCAGGGCTATTATTTAGCCGGGCGTAAAAATGAACGCGCCTGTTTTGATTATTTTTTTCGGGAAAATCCCTTTGATGGAGGCTATGTAGTATTTGCTGGTCTTGCTGATCTCCTTGAATTAATAGATGACTTTCAATTTCACGAAGATGAGATACGGTATCTTGCAGAACAGGGATTCCGTGAAGAATTCCTGAACTATCTTCGCGATTTCAGGCTCCATGTAGACATTGACGCTGCTAAGGAAGGGGAGATTGTCTTTCCCGGTACTCCCCTGTTACGCGTGGAAGGGTCAATTATTGAGACACAAATCCTGGAGACCCTTATTCTCAATATCCTCAATTTTGAATCCCTTATCGCCACGAAAGCCTCCCGGATGAAATATGCGGCCGGCGATAAAAAAGTGTTAGACTTTGGCCTTCGGCGTGCCCAGGGCTATGGAGGTATTCAGGCCAGCAAAGCAGCAATTATCGGAGGTGTTGAGGCTACTTCAAATACCTACTCTTCGTTTGTACATGATATTCCAGCCAGCGGTACCATGGCCCATTCCTGGATACAATCTTTTGATGATGAACTCACCGCTTTTAGAAAATATGCCGAATTTTATCCCGACAACTGCATTTTACTGGTAGATACATACAGTACGCTGAAAAGCGGAGTACCCAACGCTATTAAGGTGGCCAAAGAGTTGGAAGAAAAGGGACATCGTCTCAAAGGCATTCGATTGGATAGCGGGGACTTAGCCTACTTTGCCCGGAAGTCTCGACAACAGCTTGATGAAGCGGGACTTGATTACGTTAAAATTGCCGCTTCTAATCAATTGGATGAGCACCTTATAAAAAGTTTATTGTCTCAAAACGCCCCTATTGACCTTTTTGGGGTGGGTACTCGTTTGGTGACCGGCAATGACAGTCCAGCCCTCGACGGCGTTTACAAATTGGCCGCCGCAAACGATGAGCCAAAGCTTAAGCTTTCTGAAAATGTTGAAAAAATCACTCTTCCCGGCCGCAAGAAAGTAATGCGCTACAGCGATATCCGCGGCCGATTTTATGGCGACGGTATTCTTCTAATAGATGATGATCCCGGAAAGGTCATTCACCACCCCCACTATCCCGCCAAGCACGTGGATATTAGTTCTTACGAAGCCGAACCGCTGTTATCAACGGTCGTAAAGAATGGAAAAGTTCAAATCGATATTCCCACTCCGTCTGAAAGCGCCCAGTATGCAAAGCAGCGTTTGGGTAAATTAAATGAAGAACATAAACGTTTTGACAATCCCCACATTTATAAAGTGGGAATTAGCGAAAAGCTAATGGATCTGCGCGATACACTTACTCAAAAGTTGAAGAAAAAATAACTCTTGACACCATGAAAGCACTATTAATAATCGACGTTCAAAATGATTTTTGTCCCGGAGGAGCACTGGAAGTTCCCGACGGGGACCAAATCATTCCAGTTATTAACGCTCTTTCCGATACTTTTGATGTTGTAATCCAAACGCAGGACTGGCACCCCGAGGGACATTCTTCTTTTGCTTCCTCCCACAACGGCAAAGAACCTTTTGAAACAATAGAGATGCCCTACGGAAACCAGGTTCTATGGCCCGACCACTGCGTGCAAGGCTCCGATGGAGCCGAATTCCATCCTGATCTGGAAACTAACCGTAGTCAGCTTATTATCCGCAAGGGTTTTCGAAAAGAGATCGACTCCTATTCCGCCTTTTATGAAAACGACGAAACCACAACAACGGGGCTTTCGGGGTATCTTCGTGAGAGAAATATTGATACCCTATATGCCGTTGGACTCGCTACCGATTTCTGTGTAAAATGGTCTGTAATTGACGGTATGGAAGAAGGATTTGATGTTTTTGTGGTTAAAGATGCTGTAAAAGGCATTGATATTGACGGTTCGGTCGATCAGGCCTGGCAAGAGATGCTGGATGCTGGAGCGGAAAAAGTATCTTCCGAAGATTTGCTTTCGTAAGACTTGGTGCGGGATATCAGAATTCGGATAGCGGATTTTTACGTTCCGGTGATAGTATGTAACTGTGGAGGTATTTGACAACTGATTTTTCCAGCCTTTTTTATCGAAACCACCTAACCCCTATCCACCTACCGGCAGTTAGTAGCTATCGTTGAAATACTGGCTCTATCAAGACCTAACATTTAGAATTTAATTAATTACAACTTTAATGCGTCATCAAACAGACTATTGCATTCTAGGGGCGGGACTAGCAGGGCTTTCCCTGGCCGATGCCCTCCGGGAAGGCGACCTTGAATCCATGGTTATAGATAAAAACAATATTGCCGCCGGTGCTTCCGGCACTCCCGGTGGACTTGTTAAC
>JBEPXF010000201.1:0-6145 GCA_041642075.1 Fodinibius sp. | reverse complement strand
GAATGAATGAGGCTATGGAAGAAATTCATGAATCCTCATTAGAGACGTCAAAAATTATTAAAACCATTGATGATATAGCCTTTTAGACTAATTTGTTAGCGCTTAATGCAGCAGTAGAGGCTGCCCGGGCCGGTGAAGCAGGCAAGGGATTTGCAGTGGTTGCAGAGGAGGTGAGAAACCTGGCACAACGGAGTGCCGAAGCTGCTAAAAATACTTCTGAATTGATTGAGAGTTCCCAGGAGAGCTCGGAAAGAGGAGCAAAAGTAGCTAATGAAGTCTCAGAAAACCTTCAGCAAATTGAAGAAAGTGTTAGCGATGTAAATACGTTGGTTGTTGAAATATCAGCGGCATCCACTGAGCAGCATAAGGGTATCCAAGAGATGAATTCTGTGATGCACGAACTGGATAAAAATGTACAAAGTAACGCTTCCAATTCTGAAGAATCCGCAAGTTCTGCAGAGCAATTATCATCCCAGGCTAAAGAATTAACAAAAATTGTAGAATCCCTCGAAACCCTTGTCGGTAAAGCCGATACCACCGAAAAAATAGATAATAAGGATGATTTCGAAGAGTATAGCGGAGAATTATCCAGAAATGGACATAATGATAACAGGATGTCTGAATCCGATAATTATTACGATAAATTTCAATCTACCAATACAGTAGGCAAGGGGGATAGCAATCAGAATGGTAATGGTTTTTCTGAAGATGACAAGGAAGCTTTCAGTAGTTTTTAGGCTAAACTCTAACTCTAATTCAGTTTCGTATTCGAATACTTACAATAATCACTGTAAACCTAAACATTAAACCAACTTCCTTTTAATTACAACCGCATAAATAAATATCATGCAAATTTCTAAAAAAATATCTTTATATCGTCAAGTTTTACAATGGGTTTGTTCGCATGTCTTCTTTTTGCTTTTATATTTAGTCGGCCTGCGATGAGTCAGAGTGCCTCGGGTGAAATACACACCGTGGTTGATGTGATGCCGGAAATTGAGGGAGGATTATCTGCCCTTTACAAACAGATAAAATATCCGAAAAAAGCTATAGATGAGGGTATATCTGGACGTGTCTACCTGCAAATTATTGTAGATGAAAACGGGAATGCTCAAAATCCTGAAATATTAAGAGATATTGGCGGAGGTTGTGGTGAGGCTGCAGCAAAAGCGATTAAAAAAGTTAAATTTACCCCTGGAAAGCAAAATGGGGAAGCTGTAAAAGTTAAATATTCTCTGCCGGTGACTTTTAGAATAAATGAGTCCTAAAGTCATATGTGAATATAATCGGATTCGTATGATTTAATCGCATTATTAAGTTTCCTCATTTGTTAAAAGAGCCCTCTGTTATTTAATGCAGGGCTCTTTATTTATTAGTATTCTTTACTCACTTGATATAAACAGCTTTATACAGCTAAAGAAAATGTTCTATTAGCCAGATTTTTTTCTTTAGATTAAGTATAAATTTATCCGTAGAATCAAAAGGAACGAAGATGTTATTTTTTTGTTCCTTTAACAAACATCATAGAATAAGTTTTATAAAATAGTTGAGGGTAAGTAATGAAATATAGAAAATTGGGTAACAGCGGACTCATAGTAAGTGAAGTTGGGCTTGGTACCATGCAATTTGGAGAAGAAATGCAGATGGGTGGACTTGGTCAGGAAGAAACAAACGAGATGGTTAAGTTTGCCCTTGATTACGGGATCAATTATATCGATACGGCCGACGTCTATAGTCTGGGCGAAAGTGAAAAACTCTTGGGCAATGCTTTGGAAGGCATCCGGGATGAAATTGTTCTTTCCACCAAATTTCGCCTACCAATGGATGAGAACATAAATCATAGCGGGGCTACGCGAGTAAATATTATGCGTGAGGTTGAAGCCAGCCTTCGACGTTTGAAAACAGACTATATCGATCTCTATCAAGTACACAGCTGGGATCCATATACACCGCTGGAAGAAACCTTGCGAGCTCTTGATGACTTGGTCAGACAGGGCAAGGTGCGGTACATCGGACTCAGTAACTATATGGCCTGGCAGGCAGCTACTGCCTTAGGTTTACAAGAACGACAGGGCTTGGAAAAATATATCACCGCTCAGATGTATTATAGTCTGGTTGGTCGGGATCTGGAGCATGATTTTATGGCGTTTGCTGAATACCATGATATGGGTATCATCGTGTGGAGTCCACTGGCTGGTGGTTTTCTTTCAGGAAAATATGACCGTGACAATCCGCCGCCCCAAAATTCGCGATTTGCTGAGGCTGGTCAATTCGTCCCTTTTGATATTGATAAGGGATTTGAGATTATTGAGGCCTTACGTAAAGTGGGTAAACGCCACGGGGTAAGTCCTGCCCGAGCAGCAATTGCATGGACGCTCTCCAGAGAGAATATCAGCAGCGTACTGATTGCAGCGCGTAAGCATAAACATCTCGAAGATAATATTAAGGCGGTAGATCTCGAACTCACAGAAGAAGATTTAGAACTTCTTGATGAGGTCTCCGATCCCGGCGTACCCTATCCCCGCTGGATGGTGCTGCAGCAGGCGATGGCCGAAGATCCCCGGGCTAAAACGCTTGAACCGGAAAAGTTTAAAGACGGTGGGCCGTGGGAGGATCTTCGTTTCAAGGAGATGCCACTGGAGGAATAACAAAAGATTTTAAAGAAATAATCTGTAATATTTGAATCTTCCTTAAGATCTATCAATTTCCTTCAGATTTCCTTTATATACTAGGCTTTATTAAGCAAAGGGCTTGCTCAAATAAAACTATACACTATCTGAAGTTCGATAGCTACCCAGATTATTTCTATAATTATACCTTTTTTTAGAAAATTCAAAGATAATGAATCCTACTAATGTTAAATTGAATGTTATACCATCTTTAGTTAGTAGTCTGTGCTTCTGGATGGCAATACTATTTCTTTTACCTTCTAAACTTCTGTTAGCCCAAACTGTTTCTCCTGAAGTTTCGGCATATCAGGTTGAAACCCCCATCTCTGTTGACGGCCAACTTGATGAGGAAGCTTGGCAACAGGCTGAATCTGTATCAGACTTTCGACAATTTGAACCCAGAGAAGGAGACGCTGCCTCCCAACGCACAGAGGTACGGGTTCTTTATGGAGCTGGTAATATCTATATAGGAGCAATATTATATGATGAGCAACCAGAACAAATTGAGCAGACGCTCGGCCGACGTGACGAATACAATCGAGCCGACTGGTTCACGGTTTCCATTGATTCCTATTTCGATAGAAGAACGGCTTATAGTTTCGGCGTCAATGCTGCTGGGGTTCAGTTTGATGCTTTCCGAACCGGAGGGGGTGGAGGCCCAACACCGGGCATGGATACTTCCTGGGATGCAGTTTGGTATTCCAGTGTACAAGTGACCGATCAGGGATGGATTGTTGAGATGCAAATTCCCTATAGTATGTTACGTTTCTCAGAGGAAGAGCTGCAAACATGGGGAATCCATTTTTCCCGTCGAATTCCACGCCAGGGAGAAGAGTCGGAATGGCCCCTCATTCCCCGAACAGAACGAGAGAATCTGGTAGCCCAGTTCGGTCGTTTGGCGGAAATAAGAAATATAAAGCCAAGTCCTAATATACAGGTTACACCCTATTCACTGGGAAGGCTTAATACATCTGAAAGTGAGACCAATCCGGGTGAGCTTGCCACCCAATCCAGTATGGATGTCGGCGGCGATATTAAAATAGGTTTAGGTCCAAATGTTACCATGGATGCAACAATTAATCCGGACTTTGGACAAGTAGAGTCGGATCCGGCTGTTTTAAATCTTACAGCTTTTGAAACCTTCTATGATGAACGTCGCCCGTTCTTTTTGGAGGGAGCCAACATCTACGAATTTTCGGTAGGCCCAGGTGAGTTGCTTTACACAAGAAGAATCGGGGCTGAGGACCCCATTATTGGAGCTACTAAAGTCTCCGGTCGGACTGCAAAAGGACTCTCTTTTGGAGTTTTGGGAGCAACTACTGGTGATAATTTTTCTCCAACCCGTAATTCCGGAGTGGCCCGAATGAGCCAACAACTGGGAGATTTTTCCAGTGCAGGAGGGATCCTTACCGGCTTTGATGGACCGAATGAAAGGGGTGGAGGACGGATACAGTCTCTATCGGGCGGAGCCGACTGGGATCTGCGAATGCTTGATAACCAGTATGGCATCGAGGGATTTTCAGCTTTTACCCACCGTAACTGGACTACAGATCAAGATGCCCAAACCGGATTTGCAGGCAAGTTATGGATGAGAAAACGGCAGGGTGTAATCAACGGTTTTGCAGGTGTAGACATCTTTAGCGACCAATTTAATCCCAATGAGCTGGGACAACTTCGTGAAAATAATTTCATCGCTACTCTAAGCCAAATTGAGTATCAAATTAATGGAGGCCAGCCATTTGGATCCTTTCAGCGTGCAAATGTAAATTTATTCGGTATTCAACAATTTTCTTACCGAGAGAAACTAGATCTTGGATTAAATCTGGATATTGGCTCGGAGTGGATGCTGGAAAGTTTTCAGCAATTCGAATTGGAAGCATCGTTCGAGAATATATTTGGCGGTTACGATCTATTTGAAACGAGGGGCCTTGGTCCCTGGGCACGTCCCTCCAGTATCGAATTTGCATCGGAGTTTGAAACAGATGACCGGCGGAACTGGGAGGTGGAGCCGGAAGTAGCCTACACTATAACTGGTGACGGCGGCCGGGGCTATAGCCTGGGTTTACGCGCTGACTGGGATGCCGGCAGCCGCCTATCATTGTCCGGTAATTTGGAAGGGGAATGGGAAAATAACGTTACGGCCTGGGTGTCTAACGAATCTTTTAGAAGGATTGGTGAGGAATGGCAGATCGGGCAGCAATCGGCATCCCCCGAACAACTGGATAATGATGAATATGTCACTTTTGAAGACGAGGGAATGCTAAGCAATATTTTATTAGATATGGATCCTTACGATACAGACCAATATTATGTCCCTGTGTTTGGAGGTCGGGATACGCGTTCTCTCGACTTCACATTGCGAGGCACCGTAACCTTCACACCGGACCTCTCATTACAACTCTATAGTCAGCTATTCCTGGCACGCGGTCACTTTGATAAGTTCCGTATTCTGGAAAATCCGGACCAGCTGGCCGATTTTGATCCGTATCCCAAACGGAACGATTTTACATTGAACAGCTTGCAGTCAAATGTGGTATTGCGATGGGAATATCGGCCGGGATCGACCCTCTTTCTGGTGTGGACACAAGGAAGAAGTCAACGTGATCGACAAAACCCGTTAGCTCCCCAAGTTCCATCTCCTTATAATCGGTCGATAGGAGATCGTATAGGTGACACTTTCGATATTTTCCCCCAGAATGTACTTCTGGCTAAAATTAAATATACCTTTTTGTATTAAAGCCTTCCGTATATTTATATTTGATAAGCCCCGTTTAAAACTAAGTAAGCGGGCTTATCAATATTTATACCTAGTATATAAGATCCTTTCAGGGAATATTCAGAAGCTAATAATTACCTGCAAAGAGAACGAAAGACCCTTTATTTCAGTAAGAGATTCTCCTTAATTGGAATAAATTTGCTTGCCGCATCAATTAGCGATGCCGCTGTAAGCTGCTCTACACCATATACCTCCACCGTTACGCCATAGTTTTCTCTTACTTTATCCACGAGCATAGCAAAGTCGCCATCCCCGGAAGCCAATACAATAACATCCACTTTTGGGGACCATTCCATGACATCAATGGCGATTCCCACATCCCAGTCTCCTTTTGCCGAGCCATCACTTCGCTGTATGAAAGACTTCAATTTTACTTCAAATCCGATCCCTCGAAGGATATTCTGGAACTGATGTTGCTTCTCGTCGCCCCGGTGGATGGCATAGGCATTGGCCTTCACTACTTCCCGGTTCAATGTAGTGCGATCCCAGAAAGTATTGTAATCAAAGTTACAGTTAAAGGCCTCCCGATTGGTATAATAAATATTCTGCACATCCACAAATAGGGCCACTTTTTGCATATTTTTTAATTGGTTTTTTAGGATACGGGCAGAACTGTTTAATTGTCTGTGCTGAGTCCTCTTCTTTCCAACAGATGCTTCACATCCGGTTCCTGACCACGGTACTCTTTATAAAGCTCCAT
>JBEPXF010000200.1:0-6126 GCA_041642075.1 Fodinibius sp. | reverse complement strand
GGATGTTGATGGCCAGGGCCGGGTGTGGGTAACCGAGGGCCATAACTACCGGCCGAGCTTAAATCCGGACAATCCGACCAAATCGGACGGGGACCGGATTGTAATCCTGGAGGATACCAACGGGGATAGCCGGGCCGATACCAGCAAAGTGTTTTACCAGGGCAATGACATCAACGCGGCCCTGGGAATTATGGTGCTCGATGACCGGGTGATCGTTTCCCGGAGCCCCCATGTGTTTGTTTTATACGATACGAATGGGGATGACCGGGCTGACAAAAAAGAGATCATGTTCAGCGGTATCGAGGGAGAGCAGCATGACCACGGAATGCATGCTTTTGTATTTGGCCCGGACGGGAAGCTCTATTTTAACTTTGGCAATGAAGGAAAGGTGCTCAAGGACCCGGACGGCAACGTGATTACAGACGAGTTCGGTAATCAGGTGAGGGCCGATGGGAATCCGTATTGGCAGGGGATGGTCTTTCGCAGCGACCGGGATGGCAGCAATGTAGAGGTGCTGGCCCATAATTTTCGCAATAACTACGAGGTCGCGGTTGACTCTTACGGGACTCTGTGGCAGTCCGACAACGACGATGACGGCAATAAAGCCGTCCGCATCAATTATGTCATGGAGTACGGGAACTATGGCTACACGGATGAGCTGACCGGGGCCGGGTGGCGTACACGCCGGACGGGCATGGCTGAAGATATTCCCACCCGCCACTGGTACCAAAACGATCCCGGATCTATTCCGAATCTCTTGCAGACCGGAGCCGGCTCGCCGACCGGCATTCTTGTTTATGAGGGAGAACTGCTGCCGGACGTCTTTCACAATGAAATGATCCACGCCGATGCCGGCCCCAATGTTATTCGTTCGTATCCGGTTGAGAAGGATGGTGCAGGCTACTCGGCATCTATTGAAAATATGTTAAAAGGGGCGAACGACCAGTGGTTTCGCCCCTCGGATGTAACCGTGGCCCCGGATGGTTCGATCTTCGTCGCCGACTGGTATGATCCCGGCGTGGGCGGACACCAGATGGGCGACCAGCAGCGGGGACGGATTTTCCGCATTGCTCCAGAGGGTACCGACTATAATGTTCCGGAGTTTGATCTGAGTACGCCGGAGGGAGCTGTCGAAGCTATCAAAAATCCCAATCTCAATATCAGGGCTAACGCCTGGTTACAGTTACACGGGTGGGGGGCAGAGGCCGAACCGGCGCTAGCAGCACTCTGGCAGTCAGAAAATAAGCGATACCGCGCCCGGGCGCTTTGGCTGCTGAGCAAACTCGAAGGGAATGGAGCTGATTATATAGACCAGGCACTGGCGGATAATAATCCGGATATTCGTATTACGGGTCTGCGCGCGGCCCGTCAGCTTGAAACAGATATCATCCCCTATATTGAACAGCTCGTTCAGGATCCCGCACCGGAGGTACGGCGGGAGGCCGCAATTGCCTTGCACCGGAACGATTCTGAGGAAGCAGCGGAGCTGTGGACGCAGCTGGCATTGCAGCATGATGGCAGCGATCGTTGGTATTTGGAGGCCCTAGGTATCGGGGCTTACGGACAGTGGGATCGCTTTTTCGAGGCGTGGCTGGATGAGGTCGGCTCGGAATGGAATACCCCAGCCGGCCGGGATATCGTCTGGCGGTCCCAGGCCGATAAAGCTGTGCCGATGTTGGCGCAAATAATCCAGGACTCCTCCATTGAAGTGGACGAAAAGCCCCAGTATTTCCGGGCCTTTCATTTTCATACTTCTCTAGACAAGGAAGATGAGCTTATAGGTTTACTGGAAGGAGACCTTCGGGAACAGGAGCAGCTGAATATTATGGCCCTGAAGGAGCTGGATCAGTCAGCTTTGGAACGCTCAACAGTTGTTCAAAGAGCCTTGGAAGAAGCTTTGGCGTCGGCCAAAGGCAACCATGAATACCTTGATCTGGTAGAAAAATTTGAATTGGAGAACCAAAACGATGAACTCCTTACCCTGATGCAATCTTACCCCGATAGTAGTCTCGGTATCAGGGCTTCACGGTTGTCACTGGAGTACGGCGGTAGTGAGAATATTACATCAGTATTGGAGGGAGAGGATGAACAGGAGAAGAAAAAAGTAATAACCGTACTTGGAAATACCTCAACTTCCGAATCCATAGAAATGTTGGAGCAATTCTTTTTGAATGAAAATAAAGAGCTGTCCTTACGTCGACATGCCGTAAAAGCACACGGATCAACGTGGAATGGGGAACAAAGATTGGTAGAACTTGTCGAGAGTGGAATAATCCCAGAATCCCTGAATGATGCCACAGCTGAAGCACTCTCTGATTCCTGGCGGGGGGATGTACGTCAGCTGGCCAAAAAATTGACGGGAGAAAGTCAAAATGAAGAGATCGATCTTCCACCTGTATCTGAACTTGCATCCCAGGAAGGCAATCTGGAAAGTGGAAAAGAAATTTTTGAGCAGTCTTGTCAGATTTGTCACCAAGTTAACGGGCAGGGCACGGAGTTTGGCCCGGCACTCTCTGAAATTGGAGATAAACTGCCTAAAGAAGGATTGTATGATGCAATACTTAATCCTAATGAAGGTATCAGCTTTGGATATGAAGGATATGTATTGGCGCTGCAGGACGGCTCGGAAGTGACGGGGATTATTCAAAGCGAAACTGAAACAGAGATTGTTTTACTTACACCGGGCGGATATACAACGACTTACGCTAAATCTGAGATTATTTCAAGAGAGGAGATGGAACAGTCGCTCATGCCGGAAAACCTACACTTAGGGATGAGTGAGCAGGAACTGGTTGATTTGGTGGAGTATTTGTCGTCACTGAAATAGCGATCATATTAATCATTCACATTTAAAACAAATATCATGGGTGTATCCAGACGTAACGCGTTAAAGAAAATAGGAGCTATAGTTGGATCAGGAACTGTTGCAGGATGGTTGAGCAGTATCGAAAAGGCGGAAAGAATTTTTGGGGAAGATCTCAAAGGCAAAGTTAATCACTCTGTTTGTAAATGGACCTTCGATGAAATACCACTGGATGAATTTTGTCAGGCGGCAAAAGAAATAGGACTTCAATCTGTAGAGCTGCTCGGACCCGATGAATGGCCTACCTTAAAAAAACATGGACTGACGTGCGCCATGCCATGGGGAGCCGGTAAGGGCATCGAAGAGGGGTTTAATAATCCACAGCTGCACGACGAATTGATAGCGGATTACAAGCGTGTCATTCCTATGGTCGCCGATGCGGATTTCGATAAAATTATCTGTTTTTCCGGTAATCGGAATGGTATGGATGACGAAGTCGGCATGGAAAATTGTGCCAATGGTCTGAAACGGCTCATGAGTACGGCTGAAGAATATGATGTAACCGTATGCATGGAGCTGCTAAATAGCAAAGTGAATCATCCTGATTATATGTGTGATCATACGAATTGGGGGGTGGAGCTGTGTAAAAAAGTAGGATCTGATCGTTTTAAACTGCTCTATGATATTTACCACATGCAGATTATGGAAGGGGATGTCATCCGAACCATCCGCGATAACCATCAATATATTGGGCATTACCATACCGGAGGCGTACCCGGACGAAATGAAATTGACGAAACACAGGAATTATATTACCCGGCTATCATAAAAGCCATCGTGGATACCGGCTATACCGGATTTATTGGCCAGGAATTTATTCCTACCTGGGAGAATGAATTGGATGCCTTGAAGAAAGCAGTGGAAATATGTGATGTATAAATTTGAAAATCGGGATAATTATAGTTTTAACCTTGATAAAAAGAGAGCTGGTTTAATATCAATGAACATTTTCAATCATAGATTTAAAGGTATCACTAAGGGATTAATTTGTACTACCGTATTATTTCTCTTTTTCGCTTATGGACAAGTTCAAGGGCAGGAGCGCCAGACGGAAGTAACCATTGAAGATGAGCAATTCCACATAAACGGGAGCCCAACATATGAAGATCAAACGTGGGTTACATCCAGCGGAGAGGAATATCCGGTCGAGGGACTTTTGATGAATGCCCGACTTATTCAGGGAACTTTTGATGATATGAACCCGAAAACCCGGGGACAGTGGGCCTATCCTGATACAAGAGAATGGGACCCGGTCCGGAATACAAAAGAATTTGTTGATGCAATGGCCTCTTGGCGCGAACACGGGTTACTTGGGATTGCGGTTAATCTTCAGGGAGGCTGTCCGTATGGATACTGTGGAGAACAGCGGTGGGATAACTCCGCTTTTGCACCTGACGGGACTCTGAGAGAAGGTTATATGAACCGACTTGAACGTATCCTCGACCGGGCTGATGAGCTGGGGATGGTCGCCATACTCGGCTATTTTTACTTTGGTCAGGATGATAACCTGCAGGATGAGCAGGCCGTTGTACATGCCGTTGAAAATGCAACTGAATGGATACTTAAGAAAGGGTATAGAAATGTGATTGTAGAAATCAATAATGAGTGCAATATACGTTATGACCATCCCATTCTCCAGTGTGACCGGGTACATGAACTCATTGAGCAAGCGAAGAATATCGAACACAATGGTCACTCATTGTATGTCAGTACTTCCCTGGGGGGAGGTTCGGTACCGCCTCCAAACATCGTTGGTGCTTCCGACTATGTCTTGTTACACGGTAACGGAGTAGAGAATCCTGAGCGTATCGTTGAAATGATTAGGGAAGTGCGGGAGATGGAAGAATATTCCCCTATGCCTATAGTTTTTAATGAAGATGATCAGCCTTGGCGGGTTGATGAACAAGGCTGGGGTGAACAGGGAAATAATTTTGTTGCTAGTGTAAAAAATTACGCTTCATGGGGATATTTCGATTTTCGCCGTCCACAGGAAAGGGATGAATTCAATGAAGGGTATCAAAGTGTGCCGGTGAACTGGCAGATATCATCCGAACGGAAACGTAAATTCTTCGACCTGCTCACTAGAATTACAGACAGTCCGGGTACACCACGTATGCATATCAATTTTGATCAAAAAGTAGGAAAGGGAAATATAGATATTGAGGAGAAATATTCTGATACCTCAATAGATAAAGTTGAGCTTATTATTAATAATAAAGTTATCACCACGGTGGAAGCTCCCTTTGATTTCAGTTTGGATGAATTTGGCTATGAACTGCCGGCTGAAGAGCATTGGGTCCGGGCCCGGCTTACCTATAAAAATGGACAGCGGAAAGTGATCGTTGAATCACCTTATTACAAGAATCCCTGGTGGCCGTACGGTGGTTGGGATTAATTGGATATTTAACTATTAATAGGAAGGCAATACCCATCTTTAATTGCAGTAATGAATAATTATTGGATATAGTTAGCCATATTAAGTATGATTGGAACTATAGTTTTAGTGAGGATGATAAGGGTCCTCTCAGTAATTTCTTAGGGAGATCCTATTGTTGTAGGAATTTATTAATTATTAGGGAAATGGTTTTTAACAGTTAAAGTAGGGGAGCCGATGCGGATACTATGGACACTAAGTCCAACATTAGCTTAACGCAGAATCTGGAAATAGAATAATTATGAAGTATTGTAAAAAAAGGACTCTGCTTTCAGGATATAGACAGATTCAACTCTCTTATAAAATAAACCCAGTTTGGGGACAAAAAGATGTCAAACTTAAATTTTTTTCTTAGTCTGACTGTATTCTTTATTGTTGTCATCGGTTGCCAGCAAGAAGAACAGCAGGAGTCCACTGAACATCAACGGCCCAACATTATTTTTATCCTTACCGATGATCTTGGGTATGGTGATATTGGGGCCTTTTACCAGAACCAGCGAGCTGATAAGGAAGAGCCTCATCATAAAACGCCCAATCTGGACCGGATGGCTAGTGAAGGGATGCGACTGACCCGCCATTACGTGGGAGCACCGGTATGTGCTCCCTCGCGGGCGTCCCTTTTGCAGGGGGTGCACCAGGGCCATGCCAATGTACGGGACAACCAGTTTGATAAGGCCCTCTCGGATAATCATAACCTCGCCACAGTGTTAAAGGAGGCCGGATATACCACCGGCATAGTGGGTAAATATGGTCTGCAGGGAAGGGAGGGGGATTCCCCGCAAAGTTGGGACGCCTACCCGACCAAACGTGGCTTTGACCACTTTTTTGG
>JBEPXF010000199.1:0-6231 GCA_041642075.1 Fodinibius sp. | reverse complement strand
GGGTAAATACATTTATGCGGATTATGCTTCCGGCCGTATTTGGTCACTCGATTTTTCCGACATGGATAATCCAGTTAATACCGAACTTCTCCAAGCAAACGTCGGCGGGATTTCCTCTTTTGGGGTGGATTCAGATAACGAATTATACATCTGCGCTTTTGATGGCAAAATTTACCGAATTGCAGCTGAGTAGTACAGAATACTTGAGAAACGACTCGTTATCTATAGCGCGGGAATTAGTTCCCGCGCTATAGACATCATGTTATTAAAGGAATGTGACTCTCCTTTTTTAGGTTATGATACATCAACAAATCCGGATAAAATGGAATTATTATGGAATCTGTAAATCCCGCCACGGGCGAAGTTATTGCCTCTTACGATAACATGAAAAATCAGGAAATTGAAGCTATTGCCCAACAGGCAAATGAGGCGCAAAGTAAGTGGCGCAAACGCAGCTTTGATAAGCGCGCAGCCCTTCTACGAAAAGCAGCGGACCTTCTGGAATCCAATAAAGAAGAGTATGCCGAGCTCATGGCTCGTGAAATGGGCAAGCCGCTACCGCAGGGTATATCTGAAAGTGAAAAGTGTGCCTGGGTGTGTAGCTATTATGCTGATCACGCTGAAACTTTTCTCGAAAATGAACTCATTGAATCGGATGCCGATAAAAGCTATATCACCTACAATCCATTGGGTACGGTTTTGGCGATTATGCCCTGGAATTTCCCGTTTTGGCAGCTATTCCGCTTCGCTGCCCCGGCTCTGATGGCGGGCAATGCGGCTATTTTAAAACACGCCTCGAATGTCAGCGGCTGCGCCCTAGCCATTGAAGAACTTCTGCATGATGCGGGAATCCCAGAACCCCTTTTCCGGACCATTCTTGCCGACCGTGACCAAGTAAAATCGCTTATCCAAAATGAACACATTGCGGCGGTCACACTCACGGGAAGTACTGGAGCTGGTATGTCAGTCGCATCCACTGCCGGGAGCGAGATTAAAAAATCGGTATTGGAGCTGGGCGGCAGTGACCCCTACTTGATTCTGGCCGACGCTGATATTGAAAAAGCTGCGGAAACCTGTGTAACTTCCCGGCTTATCAATAGCGGACAGAGTTGCATTGCTGCCAAGCGGTTTATTGTTGTTGAAGATAACTACGATCTCTTTATAGAGAACATCAGAAAATTGATGAAAGGAAAGCGCATCGGTGACCCGTTTGAAGAAGATACGGATGTAGGTCCCATGGCCCGTGAAGACCTCAGGGATGAACTCCAAGATCAGGTTCAGAAAAGTATAGAAGCCGGGGCAAACTGTGTACTCGGGGGACAAATACCCGATCGCAAAGGCTCCTATTATCCACCGACAATACTGACAGAGGTAACAGAGGGCATGCCGGCCTATGAAGAAGAGCTTTTTGGTCCGGTAGCTTCCGTCATCAAGGTGAAAAATGAGCAGGAAGCCATTCGAGTGGCCAACGATTCCGACTTTGGACTTGGGGCCGCCGTCTTTTCCCGGGATGCAGATCGTGCTGAACGAATAGCTGCTGAAGAACTAGAGGCAGGTTGTTGCTTCGTGAATGCATTCGTGAAGTCTGATCCCCGTCTGCCCTTTGGAGGCATCAAACAATCCGGTTATGGCAGAGAGCTCTCTCATTTAGGAATCAGAGAGTTCGTAAATACCAAAACTGTCTATCGCGCATAAAAAAAGTTTGTAAGGATCTCCTCTTAAAAGGTACTTACTAATAGATAAATATTTTTTGAGCTGTTTTATCTGAAGAGTACGTATTACCTAATAGAACAACCTTTTAAATAAATCCTAAAATTGAGGAGATGTTATGAAAAAAATAAGTTATGCATTATTAATTGCCGTCCTGTTTGTCGGATTAACAGGATGTGGAGACGACAGTACCGGACCTGATGTGAATGAGGATCCACCACAAATGCCTGATATAGAAAAGGCTCAACCCGATGTTTCTTTTTTCCAGGAAAATAATCCTCAAAAAGCAGCCACAGATGAACTGAACGAGACAAACAACTACAATCAAGCCCGGATGACAGTCCTTTGGAATACTATGTTTTTTAGTTTCGGGCAGAGTTATGGGACACTTTTTTCTCAGGCAAATCAGGAAGAGGCTGATTTTAACAACGGAGTCTGGGAATGGTCTTATACGTATAATTTCGAAGGAATGAGCGCAAGCTACCGCACCACGGCCGAAGAAGTTGGAAATTCTGTTAAATGGGCAACGTATTGGAGTTACGATGACGGTCAAGGTGATAGCGTTGATAATTATAAGATTTTTGAAGGAACTGTCTCCAATGATGAATCAACGGGTGACTGGACTTTTAATGCTATGGATTCCGACCTTCAGCAGGAAGTCCCTTTCATCACCTCTACCTGGAATTACACTAGCGATACCGAAAAAGAAATCAATCTGACCATGTATGGTGATGCTATCGATGATGAAAGTGCTAATGAAACTGCCACCATTGACTTCGAACAAAACGGCGCCGATTTCAGTATGGACTTAAACTTCGCTGATGGCGAAGACCATTTGGTAACCTGGAATACCGATACTAGTACAGGTTCTATTACTTCCGATGGAGAAACCGTTTGCTGGGATGAGAATTTCCAGGATGTTCCTTGTGAGTAATTTAATTACTAATTCATTGAGTTAGTTAGAATTGAGAGAGAGGATTAGCCCCGGATTTGTAGTCCGGGGCTTTTTTTATTCGACCGTTTTAATGACAGTACAGACTAAGTTTCGTTTAAAAATATCAGTTCGGATGACACTATGCTGTCAGTATCCTTGTTATATTAATATAGACATACAACCAAGGATAAAAGCACTGATATTATCATGGAGGAGAGAAATAAAAATCCCATTCGTGGGCGGGGAGCTTCCGACAACCCCGCCAATAGATTTGAGGGAGAATATCTCGATTATGACTTAGATGAGGAAACGGGAGAAAAGCCATCACAAAAAACTAAACTTATTCGCGACGATACAAAAGAGATTCTCTCTAAAAATGACAGTCCGGATATTCCCTTTAGTTATGGACTGAATCCCTATCGGGGATGCGAACATGGCTGTATCTATTGCTATGCACGCCCTACTCACGAATACCTGGGCTTTTCTGCGGGACTCGATTTTGAATCCCGAATTATGGTGAAATATGATGCCGCTAAAAAGTTGCGAAAGAAATTTGCTTCCAAGAGCTGGAAGCCGGAGCCGGTAGTTATGAGTGGAGTTACAGACTCTTTCCAGCCGATTGAACGCGAATTAGAAATAACCAGAAGTTGTCTGGAAGTTTTTGCTGATACCAGAAATCCGGTCAGTATTATCACAAAGAACTATTTGGTAACGCGGGATATTAACTTCCTGAGTACACTGGCGAAATACAACGCTGCCCATGTCACCCTATCCATAACGACTCTGGACCGGGACTTGGCCCGCGTTATGGAGCCCAGGACTTCCCAACCCTATCGGCGCTTGCAGGCCATCGAGAAACTGTCTGCCGCCGGAATATCGGTAGGTGTTAATGTGGCTCCTATTATTCCGGGACTTACTGATCACGAATGCCCTAAAATCCTGAAGGCAGCAAAAGAAGCCGGGGCCACACAAGCAGGCTTTACAATTGTCCGTCTCCCCTATGGGGTTAAGGATCTGTTTAAGGAATGGCTGGAACATCACTTCCCCGATAGAAAAGATAAGGTGCTTAATCGAATTAAAGATATGAGAGACGGACAACTGAATAAGAGTGAATTTGGAGACAGGTTCCGGGGGAAGGGGGCTTTTTCCGCACAAATTGAGGAAATGTTTAAAATTAATACCAAAAAACTGGGGTTAAACAAAGGTATCCGTCCCCTTTCAACGGCTCATTTCAGGCGGCCCGAAGCTGGACAACTTCACCTGTTTTAATGCTCCTTTAGCCGGGAAGTGATATTTTGCCAAAATTGATTTTATCTTTTCTTTTGGTGTGACCTATGGCAGATATTGGAAACCCTTCACCAGCCAGCAGCTCATTAGCCAAAACCGCAAAACAGACCGCTTCCTTGGCATCGGCATTAAAAAAATGTTCTTCAAATGATTTAAAAACGGCATTATTGAACTCATTCTGGAGACCTTCCATTAGGCACTTATTATGCACTCCTCCTCCACTCACCATTATTTCCAAAGCTTCTGATTCCGGATGAATCTTTTGAATGGCATTTGTGATAGTCTGGACGGTAAATTGTGTTAACGTAGCCAATAGGTCGGGTGCAGAGAAATCTTCGGCATTGGACAACTTTCGTGCACGTTTTACATACGACCAATTAAAATATTCGAGTCCCGTTGTCTTGGGTGGATCTAATTCGAAATAAGGATCGTCTTTCAAGGCTTCAAGCAGACCTTGGTTCACCTTTCCCTTACGAGCTGTTGCTCCTCCTTTGTCAAATGGATGGTCAAGTATTCGTTGAGAAGCGGCATCCAGAAGCGTATTGCCGGGACCGGTATCCGCAGTGGAAAATGATCGCGAGGATCCAGCAGCCGGTAGGTAACTAAAATTTGCAATACCGCCGATATTTAATAGCAATCGATTTTTATCCGGATCATCAAATAGCATTCGATCAATTAAGGAGGCCATCGGCGCTCCTTCCCCTCCTGCAGCTGTATGTTTTTGTCGAAAATCGCTGATCGTTATTATTCCCGTTTCCCGGGCAATATGATCTCCATCTCCCATCTGCAGGGTTGCATTGGGCAAACCACTTCGCTTATGCCTGGACTGTGGAGCATGATAAATCGTCTGTCCGTGACTGGCAATACAATCAATAGATGATGGTTCTACCTTCCATTTTTCCAAAAATTCGAGAATAAGGTCGGCGGTAATCTCTCCTAAGTATGTATTAAAAATACACAGCTCTTCCAGGCTGCATTTTGGCACCGAAACTACTTCTTTCAGCATCTGTTGGATCTCATCCGGATAGGATAAAGTGGTAAATTCCTTCAGCATTATTTCCGTTTGCGTACCGGTACCGCTTATTTTACAAAGAGCAAGATCCAACCCATCCATCGAAGTTCCCGACATAAGTCCGATGATCATTCGTTCTTCTTTGGATGAAATATCGGCAAGCTGCTGGATAGCATTGTTCATAAATATATTACCCGAATCTTATTGCGTATTAGGCACGTCATTTCTATGTTCAGGCTTAAAATGATAATGTAATATGCAATCCGCAATAGATAATTCATGTCTGACCTAAATGATACCGATTACGAAGCATACGAGCAGGATATAGAACTGCTCGTAGATACCCTGCGAAAATGTTTTAATGCCGAAAAGGCCCGTTATAATGTGGTGGGGCATCAAAATACGCTCTTTATTGAAATTCAGGGACTCGATGACTTAACCCCTGAAGAAATATCAGAAGTAGCAGAACCGGTTCTGGACGAACTGGATATGGATTTCGATGAAATCTCACTGCTTCCTCTTAAAAAATAGTATCATTCATCTGCTGAATGAACTATCTTTTATAATTATAAGAAGGAAATATCAGCTATAATATAAAAGAAAGTACTAATTCAGCCATGCCTAAAGCTACCACCGACTATCAGCTAAAGTGTGTCGCCAACGGCCATTTAAATTCTGAAGAGAAAACGACTACCTATTGCTCTGAATGCGATAGTGTACTGAGAGTAGTATACGACAGACCTTCCAGGGATCTGAAATATCCACTACAGCAGCTTGTCCCCGACCCGCTAAAAACACATCCGACAGCCCTGAAAAAACTTGATAGACTCTCGGACACATACAATGCAGACTTAAATGCAAAACTGGAGTTTGAGCATCCTACCGGCTGTTTTAAGGACCGTGGCAGTTATATTGAAGTTCAAAAAGCCTTGGAACTAAATGCCGATGCTATCTGCCTGGCCTCAACCGGTAATATGGCGGCTTCGGTGGCGGCCTATGCCTGTTACTTTAATATCCCATGTTTTGTGTTTGTACCCGAAAAAACAACGGAAGCCAAGCTCGCTCAGGCTACCATTTTTGATGCAAATATAATTCGCATTAAAGGCTCGTTCAGTACCTGTGAACAGCTCTGCCGACAATTTGCGAAGTCAGGGAATTACTATCTGGCCGGGGATTTCGTTTTTCGTGAGGAAGGCCAAAAGTCTTTTTCCTATGAACTCCTTGAACAAGGAGGGGCTGATGTAGATTATATTCTGATTCCCATAGGCTGCGGAACAAATTTTAGCGC
>JBEPXF010000198.1:0-6233 GCA_041642075.1 Fodinibius sp. | reverse complement strand
GTTGTACATCATGATCATCATACATGGATTCAAACAATCCATAATAGTGTGTCTGTGCACCCAATCCCAGCTTAGCAGCATCCAGTGTATTCATACGGGCAACGCCCATCTGATCGAGGTGAGCTGTACTATTCAGGTTCAACTTTTCAGCTTCGTCCAGTACAGCCTCCATAATATCAGGATCATGGGCACCCAGCTTAAGGCCGTCAATGCCCTGTTCCTTTGCCCAACGTACCCACTCGCGCGCCGACTCCGGATCTGTGACCTCTCGATCTTCCCATCCGGAACCTATTCGATGGTAGCTATACATTCTGGGGGCTGTAATTTCATTGTTATTTGCCCGTTCCTTCTCACTCAGTGACCATTCGAGTGCATCAAAAGGAACCCCGCGTACCGTGGTAACACCGTGTCCCAGCCAAAGCTTATAGGTATATTCCGCATTGGGCACCTTTGGTTTCCCTCCTGAATGTACATGCATATCTATAAAACCGGGCATCACATACATTCCAGAAGCATCTATCTCTTTAGTAGCTCCATCCGGACGCTTTTCCTCATCAATAGGAACTCCCGGATATCCTACACTTTCTACTGCTACTATTCGGTTATCCTCTATAACAATATCCTTAGGTCCCGAGGCCGGAGCACCCGTTCCGTCAATGACCGTTGCACCTCGTATGATAAGTCGCTCATAAGGCCCTTCTCCCTCATCGGATGGACGATCCGGTGCAGGATCAGATGGCTGTGCCCATATTGGAGTTGATATTGCCACTAAAAGGAAGCTGCCAACAATAATTGATAGCCCTATTCTAAATAATCTGCTCATAATTAATCCTCATTAAATTTTATAAAAAGATTTCGAATAACTTTGAACTACTATGCATCAGGATTGGCCAATCTTTCATTTGATGGAATTGGCAGTAATGTACCCGGCGTTTGTAATGCATCTTCTCCCGGCAACCAGTTATCTGATTCAGTGCCAAACCGATACATATCATTTAACCTCCGTCCCTGCAGAAAAAGGTTGGCTCGACGTTCATGCTCTATAAATTCTACAAAGCTATCACCGGGCTCCATATCAGGCAACCCGTCAAGCGATCGTACTGCATTTATTTGGCTACGCGCTTCTGTATCATTAGTTCCTACTGCTTCTTCAGCAATAATCAATCGCATTTCGCGCGCTGATAACCATGTTAAAGGAGAATAGTTTTCCGTATAGGAATCCGTATCTCCAAAGTCATCTTGGATAGCTACAACCCGGGGATCATCTTCGCCAGTCTCAATATCGGGAAACGGATCTGACAGCGTAATTTCTCCTCGACTATTTACCTGGTTTGCCAAGTAATTTTGCAATTGTGGTTCATTGTAGTTGAATTGGGCTTTGTAATCTTGACTCATTAAATCCAAGGCTGCCTCAGCATCATCCGAGGCTCCTGTTCCGGAAACTAGTGGGTCTTGAGGAACTTCTCCCTTAGGATTTAGCTTTTGCCACACTCCTTTAGCATGCTTGGCACGAGCACGAACGCCCAATGCCTGCATCTCATAAGTCTCATTCCCGATTTCTCTTGAAAGACTTACTGCTTTATCCAACATGCCGATAGCTTGGTCATAAACCTGACTCATATTTCCCTCACCTATTGGCGGATTCGTCTCCCGACCATCAGAGTACACAAAGTTATCATATGAATCAGCAATTGTTATTCGCGTAAGTGCCGCATAAATATATGTACGAACCAAGATTGACCTGTCATCCAATTCTCCATTGGAATCAAACTCTTCTAACTTTGAAATAGCTACATCCGACATATATCGTGCTTGACTAATTTCAGGATAACCGGCCACGGTAATTTCATTTTCTTCGAAGGCAATTCTTCCTTCATCATACGTCTTGTATGATTCATATGAGCCAGTCCAATATATTTCATCACTTACTGTAGAAATTGATGCGTAAGTCCATCCCGTTCCAGTCATTAATGCACTGAGCACACCATTTTTTAAACCATTTGCCGAAGAAGGAACACTTATATCTTCTTCAGTCAGGCTATTAGGATTTTCCACATCCATCACTCCACAGCTACCCAGAAAGAAAACGAATAGCGATAGAACGAATAGTTCAGTAAAACGTATTTTAAGATCAGGTAATAAGCGTTTCATAATTAACAATATTTTTGATATGAAAATTGGTCTCACTAAGTATCTTTTAAAAATCGAACTTAAGAGTCATTGTATATGTCCTTAAAAGCGGTGTTCCATAGGTATCCATACCGCCCCCAAAGTTTTCTTGCAAAGAGGCTCCCTGTCCCAAACTACCTTCACCGGTAGCAAGAGGATCAACACCTCCGTACTTACTCCATAAAGCAATATTGCTACCAGATACTGTCACAGAGGCATTATTTATACCCAACCTTTCTACTTTGGCGGATGGAATTTGATAAGATATACTTAGATTTTGCCATCTTATATAATCAGCTTTTTCTATTTCATTAAGCCCATCAAAAGGAGAAAGAGAAACCATCTCATTTACCCAAGTGCGAGCAGCAGATATTCTTTCATCTGTACTACTGCTTGGATCTTTCAAAGTAGCCTCCAATTGAGCAGACTTCATAAAGTTTCGGCCGATAGCACTGTTTACTCTTCTAAAAGCATCGGTCAGGTTATGGTGATAGTAATTACCTGTTGCATATTGAAACCGAGAACTTATTGTGAAGTTTTTAAATATGTTTGCATTAAATCCGAAGCTTCCTTCCCAATCAGGAGTTTGCTTTCCCAGATAATGACCTAAATAAGTAGATCCTCCAGGCAAGGCTTCTCCATCAGGGCCGGCAACCATAATCGCTGAATTAAACGTCCCCGGATCTACAGGACCTGAGAAAAAGCTTTGAAGTTCTGATTGTGAATCAGGGGTACCGTCCTGATTACTATCAAATGGAAAGTCGATACCTGACGGCAACTTAGTTCCAAAATAAGAGCCGGGAGCATAACCCTCTCTAATAAACATTCGGTCACGAATATAAGATGCATCAACTTTGATTGGCGGCTCTCCTCCCAGAGAACTGACATTTTCATATAAATAAGCTCCGTTGACAAAGACATTCAGATCTAAATTTTGACTTTGTATTACATCACTATTTAAACCCAATTCGACTCCTCTGCCTTCAAGTTCTGCTGCATTTGTAAGTTGTGGCGTAGTAAAACCACCGGAAGGCGCAAAGGTTCGGTCAATAAGGGCATCTTCTACCGTCCTATCCCAATAAGTTGCTTCAATTCCTACTCGATCTTCTAACAATCCAATCTCAAAACCAGCCTCCCATTCCGTTGCTATTTCAGGTTTTAAATCAGGGTTGCCTGGATTACCCGGCAATACACCCGAACCTTCAGGGGAATTAACCGGAGTATAGGTTGTAAACCTATCAAATGCACCGGGCTGTTGACCGGATTGCCCCCATGCTGCACGTAATCGAAGTGTTGAAACATTATTTATTTCAAAGTTAAAAGCATCGGTTGGCAAAAATGATGCTGAAACCTTTGGATATGTAGCATAGTTAAAGTCATCACCAAATGCACTACTTGCATCTAAACGCACTCCTACCGTAAAATAAATCCAATCGCTATAGTCAATTTGCTCTTGAGCAAAAAGACCGGCATTAACTACTTCCTGAAAACCAGATGTACTGGTTTGCGAGGCAGTCGCATCTAATACCTCAAGACCGGGACCGGAAAAATTCGTTCCTGTACTGGCAGATGTGTTCTGTTCATCGTGGTATCCCTGGAAACCGGCGACAAACTTAGATTGGATATTTTCCGTGAAATCTTTCGACCAATTCATTTTTGCTTCCACAGACCAAACCATTTGTTGCCTTGTTCCAATAGTAATTTCCCCGTCCGGAGTCGGTGCAATTCCATCAACAGCATAACCAAATGGCAAGTAGTTAGCACTTCGCTGATCACGGTAATCAACACCGAGTGAAGCATCTACTGTAATATCATCAGTAGGAAAATAGTTAGCCTGCAAAACAAACCTCCCTTGATTTGAAACATCCGTTACTTGTGGATATGTACCTTCTCTCACTGTAGCAAATATGGGTATTCCAAAGGTATCATATTCACTCACTTGCCCTACACGTTCCGGTTTTGCATAGCGAGCAGTACTTGTAGGTGTATATATGGTAATTCCACTTTCATAAATATCTATGTTGGAATTCGTATACGATGTTTGAGCTCTCAACCGAAAGTTATCAGTAGGAATAAAATTCAAATTCCCGCTAAAATATAGCTTTTTATATATATCAGTGGATTGCCCCACTTCACCACCATTAAAATTGGAAGGTTGAGGATCCCAAGGACCATCAGTATGATTGTAGCGTAGATTAGCAAAATAAGTCATCGATTCTCCGCCACCTTGTACAGAACCTGAAAACTCTTGGCCAATTCCTGTACTGTATAGATCAATAAGATTAACCGGAGACTCAAAGGGCTCATATAAATCAACATTTACCCCCAATACATCTCTAATATTTTGCTGTTCAGTTGAATTCTCTGCAAACCCAGCATTTTTCTTAAATTTATTTGGCATTTGGTGTAAGCTCGCTCCTAATTCTATATCAAACTGAGGAGCTGATTGTTCACTTCCCTGTGAAGTAAAAATTTGCATTACCCCTGCATTCGCCTGAGATCCATAAAGTGTTGCTGCCGCAGGACCCTTCAGTATCTCGACTCTTTCAATTGCATCGAAGTTTATATTAGATAATCCCGACGGAGAACCTAATCCTCCGGCATCGAATCCCGGAGCAAAACCTCCCGTCCCATTAACTCGAACTCCATCAACATATATCAGGGGTTGATTGGACATTGCCAAACTTGAGGTTCCCCTAATCCGTATTTTAGGCTCCTGATCAATTGCACCACTTTGGTTGTTAATACTTACACCGGCAATTTTTCCTTGCAGTGCATCTTGTACAGAGTTTGAAGCAACGTTTTCTACCCCACTCATATCAACAGAGGAAATCGTATGACCTAACGACTGGCGTTCAACCTCTCCACCTGTACCCGTTACAACAACTTCGTCCAAATTCATCGTTGAGGTTCTCAATGTAAAATTGACCTGTACAACTTCATCAGCAGTAACCTCAACTTCTTTTGTCTGGGTACTATACCCAATAAAACGAGCGGTGACTTCTACTACTCCTGCCGGAACTGAGGTTATACGAAAGTTACCATCCGCATCAGTTGTTGAACCAATATTTTCACCTTCAACAACCACATTAACCCCTGGCATTGTTGTTCCGTTACTTTCCGTAACCTGTCCTTCTACTATTCCTGTTTGTGCCCACCCGATACTTGAAAGACACAAAAGAAAAAACAAAACTATAGCCGTTTGTATATATATTCTCATAGCTGTATCCCTTTATATTTATTTATCCTTCCGAAGATTAGAATGTTTTAATTCGACTTGGTATAGTTGTCTAATACAATCATAAAGTCAACACCCTTACTGTAAAAAGATGAAAAAAGCTATAAGGTTGAATAATATTCATTCTTCTTTCATAAAAGAAAGTTGGAAACCTTCTCTAAACCTTTATCGGCCAGTTATTCACTAACAATATCCCCAGGAAATAAGCCTTCTCACTAATTTTACTATCAAGTAATGGTAGTTTAAGCCCTCTACAGCTATACCCCGGACGCTCTCCAAGAAAATATCTCCCAAATCTTTTGGCTTTTATTTAACAACAATCACACGTTCAATTTGTGGCTTGATGTAGCTTACAATATAGAACCACACTTCTGCTAAATGAAAAAATGGCATAGCATGAAATATGCTATGCCATTAAAATATGACTTAGTAAAATTTAATATTTTGCCGGTTCAACTTCAGCGGGCATCGATTCTCTAATAAATTCCCGAATGTGCTCATTCGATGTTTCTAAATCTTCAGTCCGCAAATACATCATATGACCACTTCGATAACCTTCAAAATGGAAACGATCTTTCATTTTACCACTGGGATCAATATTCCACATGGTATATTTAGCTGAGAAATAATCAGTGGCTCCGTCGTAATAGCCTGACTGTACCAAGACTTCCAAATTGGGATTCTCTGCCATGGCCTGACGTAGCATTTCCCCGGTTTCATTTCCCTGTCGATTCCAGGGGCGAACCGGACCTGAAACATAATATTGCAGATCTGTTTTAAAGCCAAGCTGATCTTGCACATAATGATTTATGGCCGGAGTAAATGA
>JBEPXF010000197.1:0-6241 GCA_041642075.1 Fodinibius sp. | reverse complement strand
TGCGCGAAGCTAATATTAATTCTATTAATTTTGATCTCATTTATGGGCTGCCACTACAGACACTGGAAACTTTTCAGCAGACCATAGACGATGTACTTACCTTGCATCCGGACCGGCTGGCAGTGTATAGCTATGCCCATATTCCCAGCATGATGCCCGCTCAAAAGCTGCTGAATGAGGCAGATATGCCGTCTACTGATGAAAAATTGGCCATGTTGCAGCTGAGTATCTCCTATTTAACAGAGAACAGGTATCGATTTATAGGTATGGATCACTTCTCACGGGATGATGAGGAGCTCTCCCAGGCAATGGATAACGGAACGCTGCAGCGTAATTTCCAGGGCTATAGTACACTGGCAGGGGCAGACTTGTATGCCTTTGGCATGTCAGGCATTTCTAATGTAGGGGAGTATTATTGGCAAAATACCAAAGACATTGGAGGATATTACAAGCAACTGGATGAAGGAAATTCCCCGGTTTTTAAAATATTGCAATTGAGCAGAGATGACCGGCTTAGAAAGTCGGTAATTATGGATATCATGTGTCGCATGGGAATCGATTATCATGCAGTCGAACGACAATGGAATATTGATTTTATCGATTACTTTTCAGATGAATTGAAACGGTTGCAGGAGCTTGAAAAAGACGGACTAATTGTACGATCTTCTGATGAATTAAATATCACAGAAAAAGGACGGTTGTTTCTTCGCAATATAGCTATGTGTTTTGATTACTATCTGAATGAACAGAAAGAAGTTCATAATTTTTCACAAACAGTATAAAATGTCATCTGACCAACAAAAATACATTCGCTGGTGGTTATGGACCGGCGCGTGGTTAATTTTTTTCACGCTTGTGGTAGGTGGTATTACAAGATTGACGGATTCCGGCCTCTCTATGTCTGATTGGAATTTGATAATGGGAGCACTACCTCCGATGAGTGAATCCGAATGGATGGCGGCCTTTGAACGCTATAAGGAGTTTCCTCAATATCAGCAGATTAATGCGGGGATGACTCTGCCTGAATTTAAGTCAATTTTTTTCTGGGAGTATGTCCACCGTTTATTGGGTCGTGTTATCGGACTCGTTTTTCTTATTCCATTTATTTTCTTTTGGGTGCGTGGTTATTTCAATTCTAAAATGTTGCGCCGTGCCTGGATTTTATTTGCTTTGGGTGCATTACAGGGGGGGATGGGCTGGATTATGGTTAAAAGCGGCCTGGTTGATGTTCCCTATGTAAGCCATTATCGCTTGACCCTTCACTTGCTGATGGCTATGATCTTATTTGGATTTTGTATCTGGTATGCACTGGATCTTTACGATTCAGATTCTACGAGGAAAAGTAAAGATCTGCCTGCTCTCAAACGCTGGTCCATAGCACTGTTGGTTATTTTTATTTTACAGGTAGTTTGGGGAGCATTTACGGCCGGACTTGATGGGGGATACATCTATAATACATTCCCAACAATGAATGGGAACTGGCTACCAGGGAGCGCGTGGGTTCTGCAACCGGCGGTATTAAACCTGGTAGAGAACCCTGGTACGGTTCAATGGATGCACCGTATTTTGGGAACTATACTTGCAGTAGTAGCTGTCATTCATTGGTGGAAAAATCGTAAAACTGATTTCAGTCCAATTATAGAACAAAAGGCCAGAATATTGCTCGGTATGATTTTGACGCAATATGTGCTTGGAATCTTAACAGTTATAACCAATGTGGAAATTTTAACAGGGGTTATTCATCAGGCCGGAGCGTTTATCGTACTGTTTTTTTGGATTTGGTACTATCACGATTTGAAATCTAATTGGGTAAAAGTCTAATATTATTCTTAATATTAAGATAAGATACTCTTAAATACTAAATAAAGCCTGATAGGCTCAAACAAATAAAATATCATTATGAATATTGTAAAAGAACGAACGGTTGGACAAATTGTAGCCGATGATTATAGGGCGGCACAAGTTTTTAGAAATTATGGACTGGATTTTTGCTGTGGCGGGAATCTGACCATAGAAGAAGCATGTGAGAAAAAGGATGTTGATCCGAATAAAGTACACACTGCTTTACAAAGTCTGACTGATGAAAACGGGAAAGAAGATAATTACGATCAGTGGTCGTTGGATTTCCTGGTTGATTATATTGTGAATAACCATCATCAGTTTTCTCGCAAGAAACTTCCTGAAATAGGTGCTTATGCAAAAAAAGTAGCTAAAGTACATGGTGAGCGTCATCCCGAGCTTACCGAAATCTACTATGAGTTTACCAAACTTCACAGTGAAATGATTAATCACCTCGATAAGGAAGAGGAATTGTTATTCCCCTATATCAAAGAGATGGTAGAGGCGGAGAAAAATAACGAAGCACCTGAGCAACCGGATTATATCAGTGCCGCCAATCCTGTATCAATGATGGAAGACGAACATGATGAAGCCGGAGAGGCCATTGCAAAAATACGTGAACTGAGCAATAATTTTACTCCACCGGAAGACGCATGTACTACTTACCGAATCCTGTTTGAAAATTTGGAAGGATTCGAAAAAGACCTTCACAAGCATGTACATCTCGAAAACAATATTCTCTTTCCAAAAGCTTTGGAACTTGAAAAGCGTCTGAATTGACAACGCAAAATCATTATACCATTAAGCCTACTTTACTATGAAACTTTCTCCTCACAATTTTTCTATTCCCGTAATGGGAACCGGTCATTCGATTGATTCACCCATCCGGGTCGGGCCCTATGGAATCGATTCGGTTATTTCTATTGTAGATGACCTGCTGGTTGAACGCATCCGCAAGTACTATTGCCAGAAATTTGACTTTGAATACACCAATATAGCCCGCAATGCGGAAGATGGTCGCGCACGTCGTATCACCGCTTACCTGGACACAGTTCAAGAGATTGTACAGGATAAGTTTACAGCTATTAAGAATCAGCCATTTTTCGAAGGCAATGAGAAGGCTAAGTATTTTGAGATGCTTCCCGGGGGAAGTGCCATCAGGGAAAAGTATAATGTATTGATGAGTACCGAAGAGGGAAGCCTTCGGGATCGTCTTTCCTGTGAACTATCTCAGCTAATGAGTCCGGGTTCTATCGACGTGAATATTATGGCGAAGGTGGATAAGCTAAATTATACCAAAGGCGATGTGCCTATGAGCAGTGAATTCAGTGATGCCAGTGCTGCCTTGCGGGGTTACGCCAAAAGCAAGGTGTCGTCGAGTCTTATTCTTTCTGCGGGATTTAATCCAAGACTCTATAATTATATTACTGAATTCAAGGATTTCTATCGGGATGCCAGTGGAGAGATTAAAAAGAAGATTATCCTGAAAGTCAGTGATTTTCGTTCAGCCCTTATTCAAGGAAAATATTTGGCTAAGAAAGGCCTAGAGGTGTTTGAGTATCGTATTGAGTCAGGTTTGAATTGCGGGGGACACGCTTTTCCCTCCGACGGGCATCTGATGCCGAGTCTGCTTCGGGAATTCCGGGAGAAAAGAGAGCAGCTTACAACCGCCGTACAGCCGCTTATTGAGAAATATTATGAAGAACATGCCGACGGTTTTTCAGAGGACTGGGAGGTCACTGAACCTCGGTTAACGGTACAGGGGGGTATCGGCACTGCCGGAGAAGCTGAACGCCTGCTTAAGGACTTTGAAATGGATGCTACCGGATGGGGGAGTCCCTTTTTATTAGTTCCGGAAGCTACAACCGTTGATAAGCCTACACGTACACTTTTAGAAAATGCAGGTGAGAAAGAGCTCTATCTGAGTGGAGTTTCCCCTTTAGGAGTGCCGTTTAATAATATTCGGGATACCGGATCTGAGCAGTATCACCAGGAACGAATAGAAAAGGGGAAACCGGGTTCGCCCTGTCCCAAAGGCTTCCTGAAATCCAATACCGAATTTACTGAACAGCCAATTTGTACGGCATCTACACAGTATCAGTTACTTAAACTCGATCAAATTGCTAAAAGCGAAATGGAAGAAGAACAGAAAGAGCAAAAGCGCGAGAAGGTACTAAATAAGGCGTGTCTGTGTGATCATCTTGGCAATGGAGCACTTATTGATTTGGGGATTTTAGCTGAGCATCGCGCCCCACAGGCAATTTGTCCGGGCCCAAATATTGCTTACTATGACGGAGAATATACGCTTCGCGAGATGGTCGATCATATCTACGGGCGCAGCGAATCGCTGGCTTCTGAAGAGCGCCCCCACATGTTCGCTAAGGAAATAACGCTCTATTTAGATTATGTGGAGGAGCTGGCCAATCAGCAGGGGGATCCTACGGGAATTAAAAAGCTCAAAAAAATCCGAAAAAATTTGGAAAAGGGGATGGATTATTGTCTTGAGATAGCGGAATCAGAAGCCTACCAGGAGGAAAAACTGGATTCTATTCCTTCCACTGTGGAAGAGCAGCGACAACGACTGGAAGAAATAATTAAATTCTCTGAAGCTAAGGATATGGTTCAGGCATAGTCCGGATTACTGCAACAAGTAAGTTGACAAGTTCTTTTATAGTTATATACTTTGAGTTAATTATTTAATGGATCAATTAATCAGCCAGTAGATCCATTTCAAAGAAAACTAAAAAGTTGAGGATAAGATGGAGAGAAATAAAGACAGATCATGGGCAGAACCATATAAAATTAAAATGGTAGAGCCTGTGCGCATGATTAGTCGGGAAGAGCGAGAGGAAGCTATAAAAGATGCGGGATACAACACATTTCTGTTAAAGTCCCGGGATGTCTATATCGATTTGTTGACAGATAGTGGTACTTCCGCAATGAGCGATCGGCAGTGGGCCGGAATGATGATGGGAGATGAGGCCTATGCTGGAAGTGAGAATTTCTATCACCTTGAAGAGACCATTCAAAAATATTATGGGTACGAATATATAGTTCCTACGCACCAGGGGAGAGGAGCTGAACATATTATTTCACAACTCATGATTAATGAGGGAGATTTCATTCCCGGCAATATGTATTTTACCACTACGAAGCTGCACCAAGAGCTGGCCGGGGGTACCTTTGTGGATGTGATTATTGACGAGGCCCATGATCCGGAAAACGAACATCCTTTCAAAGCCAATATAGATCTTAATAAGCTGGAGGATCTGATTAAAGAGAAGGGGGCTGATAGGATTCCCTATATTTCTATTGCCACCTCAGTGAATATGGCCGGGGGACAACCCATTTCATTGTCAAATTTGAAAAAAGTCCGGAAGCTGACAAATAAATATGACATCCCGATTATTCACGACATGACGCGCGTGGCGGAGAATGCCTACTTTATTAAACAGCGAGAGGAAGGTTACGAGGAGACCCCTATTAAAGATATCGTCAGGGAAATTTGTTCGTTTACTGATGGAGCAACAATGAGCGCCAAGAAAGATGCGCTTGTAAATATTGGAGGATTTTTGGCTCTTAATGATGAGAAACTCTTTAGGAAAGCACAAAATATGGCTGTTATTTATGAGGGGCTGCATACGTACGGCGGTATGGCGGGACGTGATATGGAGGCCTTGTCAATCGGCATCACGGAATCTGTGGATGAGGATCACATTCGGGCCCGGGTTGGCCAGGTTCAATATCTTGGAGAGAAACTGATTAACATGGGCGTGCCGGTTGTTCGTCCCATTGGAAGTCATGGAGTATTTTTAAATGCTAAAAAGATATTACCCCATCTCAGTCAGGATGAATTGCCTGCCCAGACATTAGCGGCTGAATTATATGTAGACGCAGGTATTCGGAGCATGGAGCGGGGCGTTGTTTCCGCCGGAAGGAACCCGGAAACCGGTGAACACAATTACCCTGAGCTGGAATTAGTGCGATTGACTATACCACGACGTGTTTATACCCAGGCTCATATGGATGTTGTAGCGGAATCGGTTGAAGCAGTTTACCATCAGCGTGAAGATATTACCGGTTTAGAATTTGATTATGAACCGGAATATTTACGCTTTTTCCAGTCGCGTTTTAAAAAACGATAAATTGATTATTGTCCGAATGATCAATCTCGTTTAGTACCACTGGTGCAAGCTGTTTAATGGGCTTATTATCTTTCTACTTTTCTCTCCATCCCAAGCTTGGATTGGAATGTTTTTTATCCCTTCTGATTAATTGAAAAATAAATTTAATCAAGATATTCTATCTTTCTATTACAAGACGAAGCACAAAAGCCCTATATTTTTGAGATCAACTGGATCGACAATTGTTTTAAATGATCTATATGAACAACCTATTGATT
>JBEPXF010000196.1:0-6257 GCA_041642075.1 Fodinibius sp. | reverse complement strand
GAGTAATGGTCATTTGACCGACACTTGTTTGGGAGGTAAAGCCTCGCTGGCCAATCTGAGTAACCACTGTTTCTACTATGTCCTTTTGCTGAAGTTGGTCACTAAAGCCTCTTAATACCTCAGCTGTCTTTACAAGTTTTGTTCCAGATGGTAATTCTATATTGACGGATACACTTCCCGAATCTGACTGTGGGAAGAACTCAAACCTTAAGTTGTTATATAGCAGGTATGTGCATCCCAAGATAGCAAGAGCAGCAATAACAGCTGTCCATTTTCGGAACATAACCCACCTGAGAGAACGGGCATACCACTGTTCCAGTTTACGCATACTTCCAGAAGGACCTGATGACTGTGAGTTGAATTGGTTGCTGTTTAGGAATAGCAGGGCAAGAACGGGAACTAATATAATTGAAGATAGGAAGGATATCCCAATGGCAATACTAATAGTGATGGCAAATTCAACAAATAGTTGCGCCTGAACTCCGGATAAGCCGATAATGGGTACAAACACTCCGAGTGTAGTTAGAGTTGCTCCTAAAAGAGCACCCACAACTTCATTAGTTCCTTCTAGAACTGCCTGCATTTTGTTTGTATGCTCTTCCAGTTTACGGGCAATACTTTCAGAGACAACGATGGCATTATCCACCAACAGCCCAATAGCCAGGGCCAAGGCGGTAATCGTCAAAATATTCAGCGAAAGTCCGGCGGCATACATGGCCCCGAAACTTGCTGTAATAGACACGGGTATGGTAGCTGCAACAACCATTGAGATTCTCCATCCGCCCATAAAAAGCAGCAAGACAATAATAACAACAAGGAGTGCCGCAAGTGCTGATTGTGTAAGGTTGGATATTGAATTTTCAATATTTTCTCCGTCATCGGTCAGAACCTGCAGGCTAACGTCAGGCGGTAGATTGTTATTAATATTTGATAGTTGGTCTTTAACAGCATTGACAACATCCAAAGTATTGGCGTCGGATTTTTTTTGAACTTCCAGAGAAACGCTGTTCTTTCCATTAATTTCTACAAGCGTTGTAATTTCAGCAAAGCTGTTTTCAACCTCTGCTATATCCTTAATACGAACGGGTACTCCTTCTTCGGAAACCGTTACAATCGTTTGCTTTATTTGTTCTACATTGGAATACATCGAGGTAGCACGGAGACTGAAACTGTTTTGGCCATTCCGTATATCACCAATAGGGACCTGAACATTATTGGATCGCAGAGCCGACTCGATATCAGAAGGGATAAGTCGATGCTGCGCCAGTGACATAGGAGATACATTGATAAATACTTTCCGTTCAAGTCCTCCGCGAGTATCTGCGGAGGCCACTCCCTCTAGCCGCTCAATACGGGGTTCTATAAATTCTACTCCCAAACGGCGCAGCTCATCCAGGCCAGTGTGATCAGAATCCAAACTCAATCGCATGACGGGGAAGTTATCCGGGTCGAACTGGAATATCACCGGTTCTGCGGCTTCCTCTGGCAGTTCATTGCGGATACGAGATAGTTCTTCGCGTACTTTTAGTTCTGTATGACGAATATTTACTCCTGATTTAAGCCGCAGGATAATAAAAGCACTGCCCTTACTTATGTTCGATTCCAGCGTTTCAATACCCTCAATTGCTGAAACAGCTCCTTCAATAGGCTCAACAATAAGGGTTTGCATATCTTCAGGAGCTACATTGCTGTAATTAGTGGAGATTGCAAGTATAGGGATGTTTAAAGAAGGAGTGAGTGTCACTTTCAGGTTGGAAAGTGAAAATACACCGAACCCGATAATAACCAGCGTAACCATTATTACGCTGATCGGTCGTTTTAAGATGCTGCCGGCTAAGGTAAATTTCTTCATAGCGTTTTCGTTATTTCAATTTCGATTGCAGCAAAGGATCTTCTTTATGGACTGAATCGAATCCAAAGTGTTCTACCATGATATTAATCAGTTGATAGAGGCAGGGTACAACAAAAAGCATCAGGAAGGTAGACATGGCGAGTCCGCCGATAACCGTTCGGGCCATGGGACTCCATGTCTCGGATCCTGAACCCAGCTCCAGGGCAAGCGGCACCATAGAGAGGATTGTTGTAAAAGCCGTCATTAGTATCGGCCGAAGACGTCGTCCGGCCCCTTCGATTATAGCCTCATCACGTCCCATTTTACGGGCCTGTAAGATTTTAATATAGTCAATCATGACAATACCATTATTAACAACAATACCCGACAGGAGTATCAGCCCCACCATAGAAGTAACGCTGATTGAGGTACCCGTTATCCACAGCATTAGCAGGACACCAGTCAGCGCCAACGGGATCGTGAGAATAATAATAAACGGTTCCATCAAGCTCTCAAATTGTGAGGCCATAACCATATAGGTAAGAATACCTGCAATGATAAAAGCGATCATTAGATAATTAAATGATGCTTGCTGGTCTTCGGCCGTTCCTGAAATTTCATAACGATATCCCTCTGGCCAGTTAATCGTATCCAGCTGCTGACGTACTTGAGAGCTGGCTTCTTTCAAGTCCATATCAGCCAGATCGGCGGTTACTTCAGTAAGGCGTTCTTGATTAATTCTTTGGATATTGGTTGGCCCGCTATAGCGTTCTATGCGCGCCAGGTTTGAGAGTGGAACCCATTCTTCGCCGGGTGTTTCTACCTGTAAATTTCTTAGATCATCAATACTTGTTTTGTCCGTTTGTTGAAGTTGAACCATAACTTCAAATTCTATTCCCTGGTCTACATAAGTCGTCGCTAGATTGCCCTTAACAGCATTTCCGAGGGCTGAAGCCACCTGGGAAGTGTTCATGTCTAATCGGGAAATACGTTCTCTGTCCATTGTAATTTGTAACTCGGGACGTCCCTCTTCAGCAGCACTATACACATTGGCAATGCCGTTTATATCCTGTAATCTGCTTTTAGCAACACTAGCCAGTTCTTCTCTTTGTTCTGATTCATACCCAAAAATTTGTACGATAAGTCCGCTTTCTCCTTCTGGACTTAGGGGATCTTCTTGAACTTCTTTGATATCTGTACCGGACACCTGCGTAAGTTCTTCAAGCAGGGAAGCGACGATAACTCTCTCAGATCGGGAGCGTTCACCTTGGGGAACCAATTCTACACGAACTCTTCCGTTGTATCCACCGGGATTATCGGCCCCCTCAATGCCTTCTTTATCCCCAAAATCAGATACTACAAGCCGGGTCTCGGGTACCTCTTGGTCAATGATTTGCTCAATCTGGGAAACCGAACGTTCCAACTCCATTAAACTTACGCCCGGTTCTCGTTGGACGTCCAGGATAAACGTATTATCATCTACTTTAGGAAAAAATTCTCCACCGAGCAGATCGAATATTGGTAATGTCAGCAGAAACAATAGCACTGCTGAGATAACAACGGTGCCACTATGATTTAAAAGGGTTGTTAATCGATTTCGGTATGAGGTTTCCATACGGTCAAGCCCTCTGTCGATATATGGACCTACACTTTTGCTAAAAAATGATCCGAGCTTCTTTCCTAAATATTTGAATCCCCAGATAACCGGATAAATGATTGCTCCTAACAAAAGTAATGGTGAAGCTAATATTCGCTTAAAGACACTTCCCCGGCTCCAGTCAAGAAGTTGTTTAAGGTAGGAATCTTTAGCATTATCAGTTGCTTTGGTATCTAATAATTGAGAACTCATCATCGGAATGAGACTGAGTGCAACAATGGAGGATACCGAAAGTGCAAAAGAGATAGTGAGGGCCAAATCACGGAAGAGGAATCCGGCGATGCCCGGAACAAAAAGGATGGGAATGAAGACCACAAGCGTTGTCAGAGTAGATATTACCACTGGTACTGCTACCTCCTGAGCCCCCCAAACCGAGGCCTCATTTCGATCGTGTCCTTCTTCTTTAAAGCGGAAAATATTTTCTAGGACAACTACAGCATCATCCACTACCATTCCTACAGCTAGAGTAAGGCCAGAGAGTGAAATAATATTCAGGCTCAGGTCTGCCCAATCCATAATGCTAAATGTAGATATAATAGAAACGGGTATAGAGATGGCGATTATAAGAGCTGAACGCCCGCTTCGAAGGAAGGCCAAGAGAATAAGCACTACCAGTATGACGGCTTGCAGGCCTGTCCACAGCAAGTTATCGATCGATGTTTCAATAAAGTTTGCCTTGTTGGTGAGTACGTCAACAGAAACATCGTCGGGGAGGATACGATTTAAATTATCAATATTATCAACTACGGCATTAGCGGTTGTTACCACATTGGCATCGCTTTGGCGATAAATATTCAGGATTACGCCCTCTTCACCATTTACGTGCACATTGCCTATCGGTTGTGCAACGCCGTCTTCCACTGTAGCTACATCTCTGAGCATGAGTGGTTCGCCCTCGCGAACGGCAATAATAGTATTGCGAATTTGGTCGACGTTTTTAAACTCACCGATCGTACGCAGGGAATAAATAGTACGTCCCTCAGTAAGCTCACCGGCAGGGACCTGTATGTTTTCTTGCTGCAGCTTATTTGCAATGGTTGAAATGCTGAGGTTGTAGGCCCGCATCTGTTCATTACTGATATCGATATTTATTTGCCGTTCATAACCCCCGGAGGTTTCGCTGGACGCCACACCGAGAATCCGTTCTAAGTGTTGTTCAAGGTCTTGTTCGGCAATAGTTCGGAGTTCCCGGGGACTCCGAATATCAGAAGTTAGTGTTAAGACTACGATAGGTTCTTGGTTCGGATCATACGAAAAGACAATAGGTTGTTCGGCATCGTCAGGGATCGTTCTACGTACCATATCGAGTTCTTTTCGTACATCCGATTCTGCATTATATAAATTGGTCCCCCAGTCAAAATCCAGCTTAACAACCGAAGTTCCCTGGTTAGATGTAGATCGCACTTCTCTAACCCCACTGATACTTCCTACCGCTTCCTCTATGGGGCGTGTAACAAGCGTTTCCATATCCCCCGGAGCTACTCCTTCATAGGTGGTATAAACGGTTATAGTTGGAAATGATACATCAGGATAGAGATTAAGCCTGAGATTGGAGAGTCCGAAAAGGCCGAAACCAATGACGATCAGACTCACCATAAAAAAGGTGACCGGACGCTCAACCGCTTTTTTTGCTAATGCTTTCATAAAAATGTAGGTCCTTTATGGGTGAGCTTTTATTCGTCAGATTCAATATCTGTTGACTGTTCTACACTATCTGAAGTTGCGTTTTCAATCGGAATCTGTGAAGGTTCATTGAAATCCTGCTGGTCGGTTACCCGTACTTTGGTGCTGTCTCCCAATGATCGTTGACCTGTTATAACCACTTCATCCCCGGCTTCAATACCCTCTAATATTTCTATTTGATCTCCTTGTTCAATACCGAGCTGTAATTCACGCTGAAGCGCCAGGGAATCTCCTTCTACTACAAAAGCAGAATAGGAGCGCTGTAGTTGTATTGAATTTGATTCAGGTTCTATGAACGTCTGCACATTTTCCACCAATGTTGATCGGGGAACTACTATGGCATTTTCATGGGTTTCAGCGTTAATAGTAGATTCTACCAAAACACCTTGAGCAATATAGGGGCTGTCTTCAGTCAGACTGATAACTACTTCTCCCAACCCGGTTGTCGGATCCAGACGAGGACTTATTCTGCTGACGCGTCCACGCCCACTGATATCAGACTCATTAGAGAGTCGAAAATTAACTTCTTGTCCTATTTTTACTTTGCGCCACTCCTCTACTGGAAGAAAGATACGCGTCTGATAGCCTGTTAGGTTGGCAATTTCAAAAGCCGTTTGGCCCGTTGTTGCTACATCGCCCACAGAAACATCCTTGCTAAGAACGACACCATAGACCGGTGAAGTAACCTCAGTATTGTTCAAATCTTCGCGGCTTTGTGTTAAGTTAGCTTGGGACGATTCATATTGAGCTTTACTATTTTGGAACGTTGCCTGTGCGTCGTCAAATTCTGTTGAACTGATTAGTTCCTGTTCGTAAAGTTTTTGCTGCCGGTAAAATTGCAAGCTATCTCTAACATAAGCAGATCGGCTCTGTTCTAATTGAGATTTCGCCTGCTCAAATTGATCGCGAAAAGGGATATCGTATATTTTGGCTAAAACATCTCCCTGCTGAACCGTATCACCAAGATCAGCATAAATTTGAGTTATCCTGTTGGAAACCTGCGGAGTAATATTTACGATTTCCTCAGCTCTGATATTTCCGAATGATTTAATTTGGTCAGAAATACTTTTTGTTTCAGCTGTAACT
>JBEPXF010000195.1:0-6320 GCA_041642075.1 Fodinibius sp. | reverse complement strand
ACGAAGGCCTCCTACTTTTCGATCAACGGTGATAATACCAAAGGGCAGGGGATTATGCAGGTCGCGGTATATTCCATATCCTGTTACGTTAAGGGTTCCCACCGAGGTGTCCAGAATATAGCTCAATCCGGCTTGACCCTGTGTTATTTCTTTACCGGCTTGGGCATTTTCAAAAAATGAACTTGCCATCGTAGGATTTTCCTGGGCATCCTGTTTGTTTAGGCTGCTGGGATGTTGTGCTTGGGGCATCAAAATACCGGCAGCCTGATATTTTAATTCACTTTTAGAGGTCAGTTTCACTGAACCGGTAATACCTGATCTATAAATATCTACAGCGCTGTAGTCTCGAAACCCGTCAGAGGTTAAATAACTGGAATAAGCGGAGAGCTGATGATTTTCTGATGAAAAAGAAATTTCTCCTTCCTGCTTATAGGTACCAAATGATCCTGCCATTGTACGTACCCTTCCATGGGTGCCACTGTCGTAGTTTGGGGTAGAAGAAAGATACAGTACTCCACCACTGCTATTTCCCCAATAAGTGGCCGCCGGACCCCGGATAAGTTCTGCACGCCTTATAAAAGCTGGATCAATGATATTTGTCATAGCTTGTCCGTCAGCAATAGTAAGAGGCATATCATTAAGAACGACCTGCATTCCACGAACCCCGAATTCGGCCCGCCATCCGATTCCTCTAATGGTCATTCGCTCACCAAGGGCATAGTTTTGCCGGTCTCCAATCCAAAGTCCTGGCAAATCATCACCAACACTTTTTAATGAGAGAGAAGAACTGTGATTAATGGTTTCAAGATCTTTACTACTCACCCGAAGCGAAAGAGGGGCATCTGCTACCCCAATAGTGGAACGTATAGCCGTAACGTTGATAGGATCAAGCTCTACACGGAGGCTATCCTCCTGCTGTTGGGCAAAAGAAGTTGAATACAATCCAATTAAGAAAAAAGTGAATAATAATTGTAAATAAACGGAATTAGATGAGCTTTGGTTTAACAGCACTGTTTAATTTTTGAGTTTTTGTTTCAGGGTAACTTATGAACCAAAATATATAGGGAATAGTTTTTGAAACTCAAAAAATAAAAAGGCCCTCAATCGATCAAGACTGAGGGCCTGGCTTCTTTAGGGCATTTGGACATAGGAGCGTCCAAAAGTTCTTGTTCTAATCGTTATTCATTAGATACTATCTAATGAAATGCTGTCTTATATCACAGATAACGTTTAGAAATAATGTATGACATAAAATTATACGTGAGAAAACAGATATTGTTACAGATTTTATCAAATAAATTATTTTATCGGTTAGGTTGTTATTCTTAGCAAACAGATGCTATATTTGGCCTGAATTATAATCCAACTTTATTTATGAGAACAGCGAATCCAACGCTAACAAAAAAGACTTTTCAAGAAGCAGCGCGTGTATCTCCTGGTGAGGGGAGCATGACCATAAGTGGCACCATTAATAAAACAGTTGCTTTATTTCTCATTCTACTGCTAGGGGCTTCTATCAGTTGGTATCAACCTACTCCCTTGTTTATTTGGGGAGGAGCAATTGGCGGATTTATAGTTGCTATAGCTACTGTTTTTAAAAAACAATGGTCACCTGTTACCGCGCCTATCTATGCGGGGCTTGAAGGACTATTTTTAGGAGGGATTTCTCTGCAGTATGCAAACATGTACGATGGTATTGTTTTTAATGCGGTACTGTTAACATTAGGAACTTTTGCCGCTATGCTTATAGCCTATCGTTCTGGTTTTATTAAAGTTACCCAACAATTTCGTATGGGTGTTGTAGCTGCCACCGGAGGAATCGCTTTGGTATATATTGCAAGTATTGTGCTTAGTTTCTTTGGCATTAATTTGAGTCTTATTCATGGTAATGGGTTGATGGGAATCGGTTTCAGCCTGATTATCGTAGGAGTAGCAGCCCTCAATCTTGTTCTCGATTTTGATATGATAGACCAAGGAGTTGCATCCAACGCGCCAAAGTACTTTGAGTGGTATACTTCATTTGGACTTATGATTACCCTTGTATGGCTTTATATCGAACTGCTCAGATTACTTTCAAAATTGCAGCGTCGATAAGGGGATTATTCATTGTCACAAAACAGTAAACATATCTATCTGTCCATTAAGGAGGTATTGTATGCAGTACTTTTATTTGGTATAGCTGCATTCCTGGTTGCTGAGTCCCGCTGGTCACGACTATATCAAGATCCGGCTTTAATTACTGATGAGTCCGTTGATCTGTATCTTGAAGAGGAAAACAGTTCGGAAGATCTGAGAAAACATCTTACTGATAAAGGTTTGGTTGAGAATATCCGGGAATTTAACTGGGCAATAAAAACTCTTCGCTGGCAACGTTTCCAAGCGGGACATTATCTTATTGAGAAAGAAACCTCTTATAATGAGCTTTTCTCTAAATTGGCGAGGGGGCTTCAGGATCCTATTCGATTTACATTATTACCCGGGCGGCCTCCATGGAATGTTAAAAAAAGATTATATCAATCCTTTCGATTTGATTCCCTTACACTAAGCGAAACTCTAACTAATTCTACTTTTTTGGCAGGTTATAAAATAGACACAACGGAAGTAATTGGACGTCTATATCCAGATTCTTATTCGTTTTATTGGACAGCGGAAGCCGAACAAGTAGTTGGAAATATTTTACAAACGTTTGATCAGAAGGTTACTAATCAGTACAGGGAGCGATTAGATGAGTTAGATTTTTCTATGAATGAAGCGGTTACCCTGGCTTCGATTATAGAATGGGAGGCAAATAATGATAATGAGAAGAAAACTATTAGTGGATTGTACTGGAATCGTTTAAATAGGGGAATGAGGTTACAGGCTGATCCGACAGTGAACTATGTAGTAGGAGAGCGAAGGAGATTGTTATATGAAGACTACAAAGTTGATCATCCATATAATACCTATTTACATGAAGGATTACCGCCGGGACCTATTACTAATCCGTCCCAAAGTTCTATAGAAGCTGCTTTATATCCGGAAGAACACGATTATCTATACATGGTAGCGGCACCTGACGGAAATCATAAATTTTCAAAAACTTTTGAGGAACATAAACGCAAAAGTGCCGAATGGAGAGAATGGTTAAATGAGCAGTATCGTATCAAGGAAGAGCGGGAGAAGAATAACAACGGAAACGAATAGTAGTAAGTGGGGAGAGAGAACTTTAGTTTATGGGATGGCTCCCATCATTTGTTAATCTAAATATCATCAATTGCTGATTAATATTGGTATCGTTGAATTCAATATTTGTAATCAGCCCCCGATGTATAGGTTGTTTTCTCAATACTTCTTGAAGCCTGGCAGGGTTTACAGCTTCTCTGAGTGCATTCAATAAATATGTAGTAGTGTCATAACCTATCATTGCAAACCGATTGGCCTGACGATCAAAACGTCTTTGGAACTTGGCTTTGAAGGAGCCAAGTTCTGAGCTATTTGGATTTGTATAGAAGCTTTCTGTGAAATACACTGGCCGGTCTCCAATTTTTCCTGAGGAAACATTAGTATTGGCCCATTGCTGTGATCCTAATACTGTAACAGTACTTTCTATAGTATTCAACTGTCCTAATAAAAGATCAATAAGGGCTGAAGAGGTATTTCCGGTAAAAGGAGCATATACTGCTGAAACCGCTGATTCAACAGTCGGGTCACGTTCCTCCTTAAAATAACGTGTATATTTGGAAAGAACATGTCCTCGTCCAGCAAGGTCTTCAGTAAAATAGTAAGGGACTTCTCCTCCTAAGTCTTCCAATTCATCCCGAAATGACCGGGCAGATTGTTCTCCATGTGATCCTTTTTGGGCAATTATAGCCACTTTATTCAGTTCTAATTCATCGAATGCAAAGCGAGCCATGTTTTTTCCATGAACTTCGAAGGTTGGATTTGCTTGGTAGATATAATTGCTTTCCTCTGCAATAGCAGAAGCGTTTGCCAAAGGCGCGATAACAGGTACTTCATACTGGTCAGCTACCTTAGCCATTGATTGGGCTCGTTCAGAATATAGAGGTCCAATGACAACATCCACGCCCGCTATAGTTGAAAGGGTTTCCAGAGCATGTCGTGCGGAATCTACTTCAATGCCTGTATTCTGATAGGTAAGTCTTGTATTAAAATTATGTTCTTCATTAAACTCTTCTACAGCAAGAACATATCCCAAGTATAATCCCTGTGCTACTCTATAATCATCCGTATCATTAGAATAAGCGGGTAGGGCCACTCCAATATTATAAGTGAAATTATCAGGAATCTCTAATGATCTTTCATCACTTAACCGCTGGTATTCTGTTTTTCTTTCGAGAACCGAAGCAATTTCTTCTAACTCAGAAGAGGGAATATCTCTCGTGCTATTACGTAATTTTGTAAAAAGGATTTCAGCTTCATTATATTCTACTCGTCCCATGGCACTAGAAGTAAGGTCAAGTAGGATTGTTTCATTATTCGTCTCAGCCATGATTTCGTTGCGCTGATCAAATGTCAGAAATTTAAGTAAATCTTCATAAAGATCGCCGCTTTTTGCTGCAACTTCCGTATGATTTTCGTTTTCAGAAAGATCATAAAGGGTTATAAGGGCATCAGTGTAATTTTTCTGCCTAAAGTGGATAAGACTTAGAGTATAATCAGCTTCAACTATAAGATGAGAAAGATCAGTATTTTCTTTAAGCTGAAGTAACCGGCTCTTTGCCGTAGAAAAATCTTTCATCCCAAAATAGGCTTTCCCGGCAAAAAGCAACCCCCGCGTGTTATGGACTTGATCAAATAGATTTGCAGCCTGAGCATACTCTTGATTTTCGTAATAATCCAATGCCTCATCAAAGGAGGCGTCTTGTGCCATTAGTGATCTATTGGCAAAGATCGTCAAAAGAACAAGTACAAAGAAAAACGGAAGTAACTGATAGTTGAAATTTTTAAATAGCCTCATAGAATACTTTAACTTCTTTCAGCTCATTTTGTTCTGTAATTTATTCCCATTCAATAGTAGAAGGGGGTTTAGAACTTACATCATATACCACGCGATTTATACCCGGCACTTCGTTGATGATCCGGTTGGAAACGTGTGCTAAAAAGGGGTGAGGCAGATGGGCCCAGTCGGCCGTCATACCATCCACACTGGTTACGGCACGTAAAGCAGCAGTATATTCATAAGTGCGTTCATCGCCCATTACTCCAACACTCTGTACCGGAAGAAGTACCGCCAGGGCCTGCCACACTTCATCATATAGATCCTGGCTTCGAAGTTCACTGATAAAAATATCATCTACTTCACGCAACAGCGTCAGCTTATCCCTGGTAACATCCGATAAAATGCGGATACCCAGTCCGGGTCCTGGGAAGGGATGGCGTTTTACGAAACCATCCGGGATGCCCAGTTTGCGTCCGACATTTCGCACCTCATCCTTGAATAATTCCCTTACAGGTTCAATCAATGATAGATTCATCTCTTCGGGTAGCCCACCTACATTGTGATGTGATTTTATAGTGGCAGAGGGGCCCTTAAAGGAAATACTCTCAATGACATCCGGGTAAAGAGTTCCCTGACCTAAGAATTTGAAACTCTTGTCGTTGCTGATAGCCTCATCAAATACATCGATAAAAACGTTTCCAATAATTTTTCGCTTTTGTTCGGGATCTGTGACTCCTTTTAAGGAATCTAAAAACTGATCGGAGGCATCGATGCCTTTTACTGGCAGATTAAGTTCCTTTTCGTATAGATCCAATACATTTTGGAATTCGTTCTTGCGAAGCAATCCATTATCTACAAAAATACACTGTAGCTGCTCACCAATGGCCTCATGGATAAGGGTAGCCACCACTGTAGAATCCACTCCACCACTAAGTCCGCAGACTACTCGGTCATTCCCAACCTGCTCACGAATTTCTTTTACAGTAGATTCAATAAAAGATTCTGCGGTCCAGGTACCTTCAAGTTTGCAAATATCGAGAGCAAAATTCTTAAGAATCTGTTTGCCATAAACCGTATGAACTACTTCCGGGTGAAACTGAACACCATAAATTTGCTTATTTAAATGGCGTACTGCCGCCACCTGGGCATTGTCTGTATGTGCAATGATTGTGTATTCTTTGGGAAGCTTTATTATATGATCCCCATGACTCATCCAAACCACAGATTCTTCAGGAATCTTGCTTAAAAGATCACTATCATCGTCGACAATAAGATCGGAGCGACCAAACTCGCGGCGTTCTGCCTTTTCTACACTACCGGGAATAATATGATGGGCCAAAATTTGAAGGCCATAACAAATACCTAATACAGGAACCTCGAA
>JBEPXF010000194.1:0-6320 GCA_041642075.1 Fodinibius sp. | reverse complement strand
AACCTAAAATGACGTTTTAAAAGGTGGAAATTTAAAAATAATGACTTCTGCCTTTGACTTTTTAATTAAATTAATCTATCATTTTCCATCTTTCAGACCCCTTATTAACAGATAACTAATATAATTTAACTGGAGTAATCGTATGATAACGTCTATAACTCTCTTTTTCCTTCAAGCAGGAGCGGATCAAGGTTTTTTTAATGTACTTGTACAAAGATTTAATGAAGGTAACGAGGGTGGGTTTATGTGGCCGGTCCTTGTCGCTCTCATTTTAGGTTTGGCTATTTTCCTTGAACGAATAATAACATTAAACTTAGCTGATATAGATACACGGAAATTTGTTGTTGATGTACAGGAGGCGTTAGATGAAGGCGGAGTTCCTGCTGCACGTCAACTTTGTGCAGAAACAAGAGGACCGGTTGCATCTGTTTTTCAAGCAGGCTTAATGCGCGTTGATGAAGGTATAGATGCAGCTGAAAAAGCAATATCGGCCTATGGATCTATTGAAATGAGTTTTCTGGAAAGAGGATTGGTATGGCTATCATTATTTATTGCCATTGCTCCCTTACTCGGATTCCTCGGAACAGTTGTTGGTATGATTCAGGCATTTGATGCTATTGAACAGGCCGGTGATATTTCGCCATCGTTGGTTGCGGGTGGTATTAAGGTAGCTCTTTTAACAACTGCTGCAGGTCTGCTTGCAGGTATTATCTTACAGGTTGGATATAACTACTGCGTCTCTAAAATTGATCGCATAATTTCTGAAATGGAAGAAAGTTCCATTACTCTTATAGACTCTATTGTTATGCTCAAAGAGGGTAAGCAGGTTGCACCAGAGACCGACGAAGAGTAAATAAGAGCTAAAAACTAATTCTTTATTTGATATATTATGATTCCAACTATAGGCATAGGATTAGGCTTGGCATTAATCGGACTTGGGGTGTTAGGTATGCTCTACTCCGGTATCCAAAGCCTTATTAAAGGAAAACTGGACTTCAAAAAAGTAGGAACCATGCTGGTACCTTTTGCAGTATTCGGTATTAGTTATGGAATATTTGGTAATATAACAGAAGCGGGAATTGCTACCATGATTTTTATGATGGCTGCAATGATTCTGCTAATATTTCTGACGGGTCTACGCGGAACTTTAAATATTTAATCATTCACAATTATGTTTGATAAAAAAACACGGCGTGAAGATCCTGAGATGGGTGGAGCGGGAATGGCTGATATTGCCTTCCTTCTGCTTATCTTCTTTCTGCTCGTTACGACGATAGATATCGATACGGGTATTGGTCTTCAGTTGCCACCAGCTCCTGAAGAAGAACAGGAACCGCCCCCCATTAAGGAACGGAACCTGCTAAATATTCTGGTTAATGCTCAAGGTATGGTTCTAATGGATGATGAACCTACTGATATTTCACAGGTGAAACAGAACATCAAAGACTTTGTTACTAATAATGGCGAAGACCCTGATTTATCTGAATCACCCGATAAAGCTATTGTTTCTATTAAAACAGCCAGACAGACTCCATACAGAACTTATATTAATATGTTGGATGAGGTTATGGGTGCATATGCGGAACTTCGTAATCAGGCCGCTCAGACCCAATTTGGTGTGAACTATGGCGAGTTGGAAGATGATAGCGAAGACCAACAGACTGTTAAGGATATGTATCCGAAGAAAATTTCAATCGCAGAACCCGATGAAGGATAACGTATAATCTATGGCACATTTTGAAAAAAAATCGGCTGATACCAGCCAGGAAGTACCGATGTCTGCGATGCCAGACATTATCTTTATGTTGCTTATCTTTTTTATGGTTACAACTGTACTACGTGAAGTTGAATTGCAGGTGCAAATTAATTTTACGGAAGCAGAGAATGTCGAAAAGATTGAGCAAAAACGGCTGATAAGCTATATTTACATAGGTCCTGAAAAGCTTGGAGGAGGAGAGCTTGGACAAACTCGTGTCCAAATTGATGATGCATTAGTTGATGATATCGGTGCTATTCGTAATATTATGTACGATAAGTATACGGAACAACCTAAGTTGATTGTATCTCTCAGGGTTAATGAAGATACCGAGACGGGTATTGTTACCGATGTTCAGGAAGAACTGCGTGAAGCGGGAACGCTTAGAATCAATTACTCTACAAGACAGGAAGTAGATCAGTAATATTTCATAATATTTTAAACTTTAGAAGGCAAGTACACTTATTGTGTACCTGCCTTTTTTATTTATAGCTATTTAAACTTATATGGCAGATAACGAATTTCGTACAATACAGTCGCTGGGACGTCGTGAACTTATTAATGAACTGATGGAACACAATGAAGTTCAGCATGAGGAAACGATCAAAGGATGGGGCGATGACAGTGCAGTTTTAGAAAACACAGATCATTTTAAATTACTTTCTTCAGAGAGTTTTATGGAGGGGGTTGATTTTGATTTGACCTATGTTCCACTTCACCATCTCGGCTATAAAATAGCTACCGCAGCGGTAAGTGATATCTACGCTATGAATGGAACCCCGGATGTAGTACTGGTTAATCTTTCAGTCCCCAATAAAATGTCTGTAGATATGCTTAAACAAATTTATAAGGGAATTGGTGCGGCTGGCAAGGATTATGATTTTGAAATTGTGGGGGGAGATCTTTCTGCATCTCATCAAATATTGGGAATTAGCATTAGCTGTTACGGAAAAGTTGCCAGGGATCTCATCACTTATCGTAGTGGGGCACGATTAGGGGATGCTATCTGTGTAACCGGTGATTTGGGAGGTGCTACTGCTGGACTGCGAATCTTAATGCGAGAAAAAAAATTTTGGGAAGAAGAAAAAAAACAACAGTCATTTCAGCCCAATCTGGATGATTATGAGTATGTTGTAAAGAGGCAGCTGGTTCCCATCGCACGGGAAAGTTTTATTAAACTACTTCGTGATTTAGATATTGTGCCCACCTCAATGATTGATCTTACTCAGGGTTTGGTTAACGATTTGCAGAACATTGCGGAAGCTTCAGGTACAGGTGTCTACTTTTATCAGGCTACATTACCTATATCGTTAGACACCCGACACGTGGCTGATGAAATGAAGGAGGATGTTGATAAATATGCCCTTTACGGGGGAGAGGACTATGAGTTGGTTTTTACACTTTCGGAGAAAAATGTAGAAAAGTTGTCAGAGGAATTCAGTGATTTTACGGTAATAGGACAAGTAAAAGATCAAGAAGAAGGAATTCGTATGCAGCAGGCCGAGGGAGGAGTTGTATCCTTTAATGATTCAGAAGATTAAAGAAACTCATATTAAAAGAGACTACATCTAAGTATACGTTTATATAATTCAAATCGTTATATATGCAAATTTATTGTATTAGTACGCAGACCATAAATATTTGCCGTATATTTAGATGATAAGAAAAATTTGCAAAGAGCTCATACATGTCCGAACAGAATAAGTCTTCAAAAAAGAACTCAAATAATCAGGGTTCAGGTCAGGGAAAAACTAATTCACCAAAGTTTCCAATTTGGATTTATGTAGTATTACTATTGGCTCTTCTGGGAGTTCAGGTATATTTCATGAATTCCGAAAGTGGAGAGCAAATTAAGTATAGTACCTTTCTTACCTATGTAGAAAAAGGATATATCGATCAAATAACGATTACAAATGGAAGCTTTATTAGTGGTGAGTATAGCGATAAAGCGCTCAAAGAGGGAATTGTAGATACTTCTGAACAAGAAGATGATTGGCAACTGGGCAGTTCGACAACTCAGAATATGTTTAAAACCACCATGCTTGAAGGAGATGAGATCCGCCCGGTTTTAGATGAACATGGTGTTATTTATGATGTGCAGATAGAGGAAGATTGGTTCGGTGGTATTTTAATATGGCTAATTCCAATTGGACTGGCCATTCTTTTTTGGATCTTTATCTTCCGCCGTATGAATCCGGGACAGCAGGTACTGAATATTGGTAAGAACAAAGCTTCGTTATATGACAAACAGAAAGATAGTGAGATCTCTTTCAAAGATGTAGCTGGACTTGAAGAGGCAAAAACCGAAGTGGAGGAGGTTGTCGAGTTTTTGCAGAGTCCCGAGAAGTTTACGAGACTTGGAGGCACCCTCCCTAAAGGGGTGCTACTGGTGGGCCCTCCGGGTACCGGTAAAACGTTACTGGCCAAAGCAACAGCCGGTGAGGCCGATGTACCTTTCTTTAGTCTTAGTGGATCTGATTTTGTGGAAATGTTTGTGGGAGTAGGAGCAGCCCGGGTACGGGATTTGTTTAAGCAGGCAAAAGAAAAGGCCCCATGCATCATTTTTATTGATGAAATTGATGCTATAGGCCGAAGCCGTGGTAAAGGGGCAATGATGGGTTCAAATGATGAACGGGAGAATACACTTAATCAACTCCTGAGTGAAATGGACGGTTTTAATACGGATAAGGGAGTAATCATCATGGCTGCTACCAACCGTCCAGATGTGTTAGATTCTGCACTTTTACGACCCGGCCGTTTTGACCGGCAGATTTTAATTGATAAGCCAGATTTGAGAGGAAGGGTAGAAGTCTTAAAAGTGCATACTCGTAACCTTAAGCTCTCAGACGATATCGACCTGAAGCTGCTTGCATCACAAACCCCTGGGTTTGCCGGAGCTGAATTAGCAAATCTTTGTAATGAAGCTGCATTGATGGCCGCCCGCCGTGATAAAGATTCTGTGGAAATGGAAGACTTTCAGGATTCTATTGAGAGGGTTATTGCGGGACTGGAGAAAAAGAATAAGCTTATAAATCCGAGAGAGCGCGAGATTGTAGCATACCATGAATCAGGTCATGCCATTGTAGGATGGTATCTGGAGCATACGGATCCGGTGTTGAAAGTCAGTATTGTTCCTCGTGGCCTGGCTGCACTGGGGTATACTCTCCAGACACCGTTGGAGGATCGTTTCCTTATGACGACGGAAGAACTAAATGATAAAATTTGTGCATTATTGGGTGGCCGTGTAGCGGAAGAAATTATATTTGGACGAATTTCGACTGGTGCACAGAATGATCTCGAACGTATCACCAATATGGCTTTTGCTATGGTTGCTGAATATGGCATGAGTGAAGAAATAGGATATCTGTCCCTTAAGGATTCCCAAAATCCGGAGAACAGTTATGGTTTTAACAAAAAGTATTCCGAGCATACTGCTGAACGTATAGATGAGGCTATTAGTGAAATAGTTAAAGAGAATTATGAGCGGACTAAATCACTACTCAATGAGCATAAGGATAAACTCGAAATGATGGCCAAAACACTATTAGATAAAGAGGTTATCGATCATAATGATCTCAAGGATTTATTAGGAGACCATCCGGAAGGCAAATATCCAGAAGGTATATTTGAAAGTGAAAAGGATCAGCAGGAGAAAAATGGTCAGCCCAAAAATATTGCTGAGACTGATATTATTGAAGGAGAGAAGGCCGGAGATAATCAAAGTACTGACCAATAAATAAGATTTATTACGTGACTCCGATCGCGGATAAAGTGGTAATGAAATCTGCTAATCTGGTTTGGGTTGTTAACACTAACGTTAAATTAGAATAACAGACTGGTAATGATTGTGTAATATTCAAACAATCTGAGTGTGCTATCATTGAATCTCATGTTGAGAATTCAATCAAAAAAACAGCACACTTATCGTGAATATTCAACTCTTTAGTCACTGGTTTAAAACGGCGTTACTTTTAGCCGTTGTATTTCACTCTTTTTCTCTGTCAGTAAAAGCTCAGTCAGACGATTTAGGTACTATTACCGGAAAGGTAGTGGATGCCGAATCGGGGGAACCCATCATAGGTGCAAATGTATCCATAACAGGTACCACCAAAGGAGCAGCAACAGATATCGATGGAACCTATCGTATTGGTGAAGTACAGCCGGGCACCATTTCTATTACAGCTTCCTATATTTCTTATACCAAGAAAAATATAACTGATATTCAGGTTGAGCCGGGAAAAGTAACACAGCTGAACGTCTCTTTGCAACCGGAAACAATCGGCCTGGGTGAAGTGACCGTTACGGCACAGGCCAGTACAGGCAGTGAGGCAGGACTTTTATCCATGCAACGCAAAGCGGTACCCATGCAGGATGGACTGTCATCCGACTACTTAGGAAAGACCGGGGATGGTAATGTAGCTTCCGCAATGAAAAGGGTGACGGGGGTTACCTTGCTCAATGGCAAGGATGTTTTTGTTCGGGGATTAGGCAATCGGTACAGCAATGTACAGTTAAATGGGGCAGCGGTTCCTTCTACTAGTCCCACTAAAAAGGAAGCACCGGT
>JBEPXF010000193.1:0-6323 GCA_041642075.1 Fodinibius sp. | reverse complement strand
CGATCTAAAACATTTGAAATGACCCAGAACTTAAATCTACTTTAATAATGAAAGATTCTTACTATAACCCTGAAGACCTGAAAAAGTTTGAAGATGTCAGTGAATTTGGTCCTGAACTCGCTGAAAAATTTTTTGATTACTATGGGGCTGTATTTGAAGAAGGAGCCCTGAGTGCCCGAGAAAAAGCATTAATTGCATTGGCCGTATCGCATACGGTACAGTGCCCCTATTGTATTGATGCCTATACCTCAGAAAGCCTTGAAAAAGGAGCCAGTAAAGAACAAATGATGGAAGCCATACATGTGGCTTCTGCTATCCGGGGCGGCTCCTCTCTCGTACACGGAGTACAGATGATGAACAAAACAAAAGATCTAAGCATGTAACGTTTTTCCGTTGGCTAACGTTCTACCTACATCCTGAAAAGGAAGCAGGTAAAACCAGTACTATATGACTTTTGAAATATCAATACCTATGATTAAATCCCTTAAGACCATAGATCATAAGCTTTCCGATCCGGCTTACCAGCTACATGTGCTTAATAACCAATCGGAATCGTTGCGACAGCAGCCAAAATTCCAGGAAAAGCTAAAAGAGATTGACCTCTTTCCACTCCGTCCAACGGGTATTGAGATCTTCCAAATCAATCTCGGATATATGTGCAATATGACCTGCAAACACTGTCACGTGGATGCGGGTCCGGACCGGACTGAAGTTATGAGCAAGGATACATTAAAGCACTGCCTGGAAGCACTTCGAAACTCCGATATATCCACGGTTGACTTAACGGGAGGCGCGCCGGAGATGAATCCCCATTTTCGATGGTTCATTGAGGAAGTTTCTGAGCTTGGAAAAGATGTTATTGTTCGATCCAACCTGACAATTCTCACAACAGCTCCTAAGTACCAGGCACTGCCCGATTTTTTTGCCGAGCACGAAGTGGAAGTGACCTGTTCCCTCCCTTTTTATAATAAATCCCGAACCGATCGTCAGCGGGGTAAAGGAACGTACGACCGTTCTATTGAAGCACTAAAAAAACTCAACGCTATTGGTTATGGTAAAGAAGGGAGCGGGCTGGAACTGAACCTGGTATATAATCCCGCGGGGGCATTTCTGCCCGGAGGACAGAAGGGACTTGAGAAAGAGTTCAAGCGTCAACTTGCTCGTAAGCACGACATAACGTTCAATAATCTGTTTACCATTACAAATCTCCCTATCAGCCGTTATCTTAACTTTCTAATGGAATCTGGCAACTTAGATGAATATATGGATAAACTTATCAGCTCTTTTAATCCCGCAGCGGCCAAAGGTGTAATGTGCCGCGATACGATTTCAGTGGGATGGGATGGAACCCTTTACGATTGTGACTTTAACCAGATGCTGGAGATGCCGGTGAAAGAGGAGGCACCAAGAGACATCAGCGATTGGAATGAATCTGAACTCAATAGCCGGGAAATAAGAGTAGACCAGCACTGCTTTGGCTGTACCGCCGGTGCCGGGAGCAGCTGTGGAGGCGCAACAACCTAATAACAGGAGCTGATTTCAATGGGCAATGGAAATATGAATATTAACAAAAACGGCCGGGTGCTTATGATTTTTATCAAAAACCCCAGGTTGGGGAGGGTAAAAACGCGTCTGGCCAAATCTATCGGTGAAGTCCAAGCCCTTGCGGTCTATAAAGAATTGCTCAGGCTTACAAAATCGGTTACCGATCCGTTGCAAGTTAGCAAGCAGCTTTGGTATTCCTCGTTTATTGACCGTAATGATATTTGGCCCGGTGATTTTTATGAAAAACGGCTTCAGAAAGGTGAGGATCTGGGTAAGCGGATGCAATATACTTTTCAGAAGGCATTTGATGAATCATTCGAAAAAGCAGTGATCATCGGAAGCGACTGCAGCACCCTTACCACTGATATTATCCGCCAAGCCTTCCAGGTGCTAGATGACCATCGCGTTGTTATTGGACCTGCCCGAGACGGAGGGTACTACCTGCTCGGAATGTCGCAATACTATCCGGATATCTTTACAGACAAGTCATGGAGCACTCCCTCTGTTTTGACCGAAACGATTGAGCAGTTACATGAGCAAAACATTTCCTATACTCTTCTACCAAAGCTCAACGATATCGATACATACGAAGACCTCAAAGCTTCAAAACTACCCATGCCAAATGAGCATTAGCGTCATTATCCCTACCTTTAACGAAGCGGATACCGTTGCAGAAACGATAATGGCTGTGCGAAAACACACCGAAGGAAAAAAACCAGAGATAATTGTAACTGACGGTGGAAGTACGGACCAGACCATTCAACGGGCCAAAGATGCTGATGCCAAAGTCATCCGATGTCCCCAGCAGGGACGGGCTGCCCAGATGAATTACGGGGCCAAGCACGCCGGAGAACCAATACTGTACTTCCTGCATGCCGACAGCCATCCTCCACCTAATTTTGATACCACCATCAAAAAAGCGATGGATCACGGATTTAAGGCCGGCTGCTTCCGGCTCTCTTTTGATGACAATCATCCCCTGCTCCAATTTTATGAATGGTTTACTCACTTTGATATTGATCTGTTTCGGTTTGGGGATCAAAGTCTTTTTATAGAACAAGAAGCCTTTGTTCAGCTTCAGGGATTCAAAGAGGATCACATTGTTATGGAGGATCAGGAAATGGTGAGGCGCATTAAAAGGCACTATTCTTTTCAGGTACTTGAGGATTCCGTCACAACCTCCGCCCGAAGATACCGGGAAAACGGTATTGTAAAACTACAGCTGGTCTTTACGCTTATTCTCAGCCTCTATTATATGGGCGCATCCCAGCAGCAATTGATAGCGATATATAATTGCTTTATTGACTAGTAAACAGATCAGAATCCAAATTTAATATGCTTGCTACTATACAAACTCAATGGCGAAGAAATTAGACCTTCTACTATGTCATCCCGGATTCTGATCTAAGAGGGAATTCCTTCACTTTCTCGTGAATGGCTCCATCAGGATGCAACTTGCTTTCGTATAAAACAAACTTATTAACAGGCACCCTGGAAATTCTCACCTTTTTATGTTGATTTATAAAAGAGATAACATCTCGCCTGGGAGTCCCTTTGATGCGCGCTAATGTTATATGGGGTACAAAAGGTCGGTCTTCCGCCTCAAATCCCATTTCAACGCATTGTTGCTCGATGGCTTGCTGAAGATCCTTCAGCAGTTGTTGCTTGGCAACACCTATCCACAGGATTTTGGGGCGTCCTTTTTCCGGAAAAGTGCCAAATCCGCTGATTGTCATCTGAAAAGTGGAGTGACGGATGCTCTTTAAGTTCCGAATGAGTTCAGATAACTGGTCGCGATCGGTCTCTCCTAAAAATTTGAGGGTGATATGGAGCTGACTCTGCGACTGCCACCGCACCCCATCCATTGGTTGGTACAGCCCCGATAACTTTTCCCGTACCGCTTCGGGCAGCGGGATAGCTACAAATAAACGCATCAGTGATAACGGATCTCAAAAGTATCGTAATCCTCATCGGCCTCTTCCACCTCCACATCGATATCATCGACGCGACTGGAACCGGGTCCCTGTTCACAGCGATTCACCATCTCCCGAATGTGATCCATCGGTCCGGCGAAAACCGCTTCGACACGTCCATCGGGCAGGTTTTTAACCCATCCATAGACGCCTACTTCTTCTGCATTAACCTTCGTAAAATGACGAAATCCTACTCCTTGAACTCTTCCTTCAATGAATACGTGCGCTTGTTGCATATAAATTTACTCCTGTTTTCTCTTTTAATTTGGGTAAACAGTTCTATTCGACATCCCTTTAGCGCCCAAATGTACCAAATTGGATGGAAATATCTAACTTTCAACGATTTATAATTATAAAGTTTGTATAATTCGATTAAATCAATGTATTATTTAGACTGAATAGACCCTCTTTTATCATGACACTTACGCAACTTTCTTATATTGTAGCTGTTGACCGTTACCGCCATTTTGCTACGGCAGCCGAAAAATCGTACGTTACTCAGCCCACCCTCAGTATGCAAATTCACAAACTTGAAGATGAGCTGGGCATTACGATCTTCGATCGTTCGAAATCTCCGGTAATCCCTACTGAAATCGGCGAGAAGATTATAGAAGAGGCCCAGAAAATCCTAAAGCAATCCAAGCATATTGAGGACATTGCTTCTCTCTCGGACGACCAATTGCGCGGCACCTTCAGAATTGGAATTATCCCAACCGTAGCACCCTACCTGTTACCGCTCTTCCTGCGCAACTTCAGAGACCACTATCCGGATGTACAGCTTGTTATTGAGGAGGTCGTTACGGATGAATTGCTGGATCTGCTGGACGACGACTATTTGGATATCGGTATTATTGCTACTCCCGCTGACCGGGGACATATCTTTGAGGAAGAACTCTACTATGAGCCTTTTATAGGTTATGTAGCTCAAAGCCATCCCTTGGCCGAAAAAGAATTTTTAACGGTAGAAGATCTGGAGGTTGCTAATATCTGGTTGCTGAATGAAGGACACTGTTTCCGGGATCAGACGGTCAAACTCTGCAAGAAATTCAGAAAAAAAAGGCTCGATAATCCGAATATTGAATTTGAAAGCGGAAACCTCGAGACCCTTAAACAGCTGGTAGAACAAAATTTTGGCATGACGTTATTGCCCTACCTGGCTCAAAACCAAATTGATATGCAGTATGCCAACGCTCACATCCGTCATTTCAAAGATCCGGTGCCACGCCGCAAGGTACGTATGGTTTACGGGCGTGAATACCTAAAACAAAATATTATAGAAGCTTTTAAGCAGGAAATTATGGATGCCGTTCCCGATGAGCTCAAAGGAGAACAAGAGGGATTGCTGGTAGAATAAATCAATTGATATAGCCAAAAATATCTTTCATTTACTTGCCCGTATACATCCGGACAATACATTTAGTATTTGTGTTACAGGTTCCCTAATTTTGATGCTTATTTTAAAATGAGAATGTAACGTATATTAGTGGAACACTCGCTACTGCTCTGGACCGTCTTTAATGTCTTTATCATCATTATGTTGATTATAGACCTGGCGGTCTTTCATAAAAAGGACACTGAAGAAAGCATCAGAGAGGCGCTCATCTGGACGGGCGTTTGGATTGCATTAGCCCTCGTTTTTGGTATTGGTGTGTACTACTATATGGGTTCCCAGACCGCCCTCGATTACTATACCGGCTATCTCATTGAAAAATCCCTGAGCGTTGACAATATCTTTGTTTTTCTGCTGGTCTTCTCCTATTTCAATGTGCCGGCAAAATATCAGCACAAAGTACTCTTCTGGGGGATTTTCGGGGCTCTCGTCATGCGATTTTTCTTCATCTTTGCCGGGGTGGCACTCATAGAACGCTTCCACTGGATTATCTATATATTCGGGGCTTTCCTGGTCTTTACGGGTATTAAGCTGGCCCTGGACAAGGATAAGGAAGTCCATCCCGAACGCAACCCTGTGCTGAAGCTATTCCGTAAATTCGTTCCCACTACCAAAGGATACCATGGTTCACGCTTTTTTATACGGAAGATGGGCAAGCTCTATGCGACACCCCTGTTCATTGTTTTGATCGTCATCGAAACCACCGATCTTGTTTTTGCCATTGATTCTATTCCGGCCATTTTAGCTATTACACGCGACGAATTCATTGTATACAGTTCAAATGCTTTTGCCATTCTCGGACTGCGGGCACTCTACTTTGCCGTATCGGGAATTATGAGACTGTTTCATTACCTGCACTACGGACTCTCCCTTATCCTCGTCTTTGTGGGTGTAAAAATGTTGACGGAGGAGTTTTTTCATATTCCCACTCCCTATGCCCTGGTTTTTATTGCACTCACGCTTACAATTTCAATTGTAGCTTCTATTCTTTACCCGCAGGAGGAAGAAATCTTACCTGAAGAACTGGAACAAGAGCAGCCAATATCACAAGATAAATAACTACAAACCATGCCCTTTTCCACCAAATGGTTTCTGATTTATTATGCCATCCTGGGATTCCTATTTATTGCTGGTGGAGGTTATCTGGCATTTCGTCCTGCAGTTATCAAAAAATGGTTGCTTCGCGTTGCCGAAAATGAAAAACCTCCTGTTCTGCTCATTCGCATCCTGAAATATCTGACCCTTTTTACTCTGCCAGGACTTATTCTCGCTTTCATCCCCTTTTCCTGGATTGAACTTCTGTTCTGTATCTGGAGTTTATTACTGATGTATATTGCAGGAGTTCAGCTTGTTCGCTGGGACCAAAGCCGCACGCTCATCCAAAACAAGCAAGAGCAACTGGCTTCTTCCATCCG
>JBEPXF010000192.1:0-6330 GCA_041642075.1 Fodinibius sp. | reverse complement strand
CAGGTTAAGTTAATTGTATAATTAAAGCGTTGCTTAACATATACTGAAAATAGTTTGTCAAATCCTTTCTCAACCTTACCTTACGGCTTAAAATTCATTGGCAAGATCTCTATCTTCTGCACGTTGCAGATTATTGTGATCAAAATATTTAAAATTAATGTATTTCTGTCATCCTAATATGAAGAATATAAATGTGTTTTTTTCTCAGAAAAATCTTACAGGAATTCTTGTTCTAACTATTGCCCTCTTCGTTTTCTCACCTGTATCCTTACTGGCTCAAACAGAAGGTGATTCCAGTATAAAACCGCTGCGTTCGGATGTTGGGATCAATGGTTTGACCGCAAACTTTCATGCCCTTGGTGATTTTGAATATTTAGGTAACGATACTCTTAACTACGATGGAAGTTCGGAGCTTGAATTTGTATTTCGAGATGTTCGGATGATGACTCCTCAGTTAGGTGTGGGCTTTCAGCTATTGACCAGCTTCTTTATCGATAATTCCGGTGATAAATCTAATTTTGGCGTTGGTAGCTGGGGAATTGGGCCGGTTGTACGTTATTATCCCTTTAGGAGTGATCGTTTCCAGCCATATGTTCAGGCCAACAGCATGTTCGGTAATAACTTAGCTATGAGTAAATTAGCTAATACTGAGAACGGCGGAGATGGCTTTCGGGTACGGCTGGGTCTGCGTGGCGGTGTTGCCTATCGTTTTACGAATAATTTCGGGATGTTTGTTGAAGGAGGTCCTGATTGGGGAAGCGGCAGACTTTTTAAAGCAGATGCCCGAACATATCAGCTTAATGTTGGGATTGACTTATACCTTTTTAATTAAAAATTAATATGAGCGTAATGAGTCGGGAATTTCTTCTCCCTCTTCCTGCAATTGTCGTAAATACTGCTCTCTTTTGACGGTCCCGCGCCGAATCCCAAAATAAGTGCCCAGAAAAGCGGAGAATACAGCCGCAATTACAAATTCAAGCTGTGTTTCTCCGAGTCCGGTGTCTTTGGTGAAGACCCAGAACAAAGTAGGAGCAATCGTTAAGATAGTCATCAGGTAGCAGACCCAATCCAAACGTATTGCTTTCATTACAAAGCGCCGGCTAATGCCAAAGTTTATGTTTAGGTAAACTAAGCCAAAACCTATTAGGAACAGATATCCGGTGGTGCCTTCTTGGCTTACATATTGAAGAAAACTATTTGTAAGAATAATAAGAGCCATCCCAAGCACCAGACTTGCGGAGATGTATGCAAAAATACGCTGCCAATTGTTCATAAGTATTTGTCGTGTTGGAATTGAATAATATGACTGAAAATATCAACAAAAGAAGGGGAACCCAATCAAAAAAATCATTTATCTTGGAGCCAGTTTTCCGGGTTAAGATTATCGTTATTTTCGCGTACTAAAAAGAAGAGTGATTCTCCATTCGTAGAGTCTTGGTCACCTGACAGTCCAATTTGATCTCCTTCCCTAAGAATGGCGCCATCCCGGACCGATATTTCACTGAGGTTGCCATAGGCCGTAATAAAGCGTCCATGTTTAACCAGTACTACATCACCGTAGCCCGGAAAAGGTTGTATAGCTATAACATAGCCGGGATGAACGGCTTTCACCGGCTCTTGGGGATCGGTTACAATTTCGATACCGAGGTTGGGGGTAACGGTCCCGTAGACCGGATGCCGCCGGTTGCCAAATCGTTCGGAAATCGTACTGCTTTCCACAGGCCAGGGTAGATTCCCTTTATTTTGTGCAAATTTTTGTTCTATTTCCCGGAGTTCCTCGTCATTCATAAAATTTTCTGGCTCGACAGGTGCAGAATATCGGGCTACCTCCCGTGCACGCTCCAGGTCGTCATCGATATCTTCAGCTTCCGCAAGTTTATCTTCGCGTTCTGCCTCCTGTTGACGAATGCGCTCTGCCTGAGCCTGCCGAATTTTTTCTTCTTCCTCAATAAGAGAGGTAAGTGTGTTATTTAAGCTTTCCTTCTGGTCTTGTATTTCATTCAGCTCTTCCTGTAAGCGATTTTTATCCTGCCTTAAGAGGGAAATATTGCCTTCTTGTTGCTGCTTTTTTTGATCGAGCTGTTCTTTTTCTTCTTCTATCTCAGCAAGAAGCTGTTCATTTCTCGATTGAGCCTCTTTTAGTTGTTCCCGTTCCTGTTTTAGTTCTTCTTCAGTCTCACGTATTTCTTCTGCCTGGTTTTCCCGAAAAGCGTTAAACTTTTGCAAATAAAAAGCTCTGATGAGCATCTGGTTAATGGAGGAAGAGGAAAATAAAAGGGCTAATTCCGAAGTTTGTCCGTGTTTATAAATGTAGCGGAGCGTCCCCTTATAATCTTCAATCAGCTGATTTAACCTTTGCTGGGTATCTTCAATAGATTGATTGGTAATATTTATTTCTTCCTGAATTTGGGATTGCTCCCGATCTAAACGGTTTATTTTTTCATCCTGAAGGGCAATGAGTCGCTGTAAATTTTCAAATTGTTCGTAGAGCGAAGAATATTTCTCATTCGTTCTTTGCAACCGTTGCTCATAGGTACTTATTTGTTCATTTAACTCATTTATTTCTGCGCGTGTATTCTTTTGCTGGAGGAGAATTTCCTCTCGCCGCTCTTCAAAATTCTGACTATGTGCAGTAGTCCATGTCAACAAGAAAGAACTAAATAATATTATGAGTCCTATTTTTTTCATTGATGATAGATACGGATATCGTCGGGTAACTGGATGGTTAAAGAATCAATAGTAGAGTTAAGTTCCAGGTTGCTCAATTGCAAGGCTATCTTTGATTTCTTGTCTGCTCCAAAGATAGTAATTCTTCGGGGTAGCATATAGTCATTTATTTCTGTATATCCCTCGTACTGTATTTTGGAGTAAGGGAGCTCTGTGTCTTCTGGCTGGGTTATTTCATCGATATAATGTGACTCTTTATTTATAAAGACTTTCGTTCCGGTGGTAAGGAGAAGCTGAAAAGACTGATCGTTTTCTAAAACGTTTTGTACATCTTCTGAACGGATGGTATAGCTGAGGATATCCAGAATATTGAGGGATGCCAGCCTGTTAATATGATCCAGTTCTCCCCCCCGAACAGGAATCTTGCGAGCATACTTATCCACTTTGTTATATACCAGAAGCGTATCCCCGTCGGTTAAGAGCTGCCCTCCCTGAATGCCGATACTGTTACGGACGGTAACATGACTCTTGTTACGATTACTGGCAAAAATGAGTGTGACTCGTTCTGTATTTCCAGGTTCGCTTACAATGGCTCGCCCTTTCCCTTCCGCTGTTTTAAGAGTCTCGCTGTAATTGGGAAGTTGATCTACAATCTGTTCGGCGTCTTTTGAAGACGAATGATAGTCTGTTTCTGATAATTTTTGGGTGCTCGTACAAGCGGACAGGAATAAAAGCCCGTAACAGATAGTAATTATAATTAATAGACTTTTTTCTTTCATGTGGGAGTAAAAATTAATCCTGTAAATAAATTCAGAAAGTCTCTTTTATAAGTACTTCTTAAAACATCCTACTTTTAATTAAAACAAAAATAACGATATAAATATTATGGTATAGAATCATTATTGAATTGAGCTGTATATTACGAATAGTAAATAGTAAAACGTTTTCTTTTATATATTAGTGCATGTAAAGATAATCCCTTGAGGAAATTGCGGTATAAAAGTTTGTTCTGTGATGAATGGGATTTAAATTTCATTCTTTGATTACATATTCAGCTTATAGCTTTTCGCCATACGTTCAGACGTTCAAACGCATGTTTCATATGAGAGCCGTACCAGCTAAACCATTCTCCCTCTACCAGTAATACCCGGGCAGCGGGGCATGCTTCTTCTACCTGCCTAATATGTTTTTCTTTGAAGGGGAAGGGCTCACTACTTAGCAAAATTAAGTCGGGGTTGTAGCTCTTTAGCTCTTGGAGATCGAACTTGGGGTAGCGGTTTTTATCTCCGAAAACGTTTGGCAGTTTCCAGTGTTCCAATACATCGTGGATATAGGTATCGCCTCCCACGCTCATCCACGGTTCTTTCCAGATGATATAGGCTGTCCTGAGTTCAGATTCATCCGGGCGCTCGGTCAGTAGGCGCTGGATATCATTGATTAAAGCTTTTGCCTTCTCTGTTACATCCAGCTTTTGTCCCAGTTCGTGGATGGTGATGAGCGCATCTTCAATAGTAGAAATATTCGTGACCTCCACTTCAAAATCATCTCTAAGTGACTTTACATCCCGGGGACGGTTTTCCTCTTTATTGGCTATGATCAAATCCGGATTGGCCTCATGAATCTTATCCAGGCGGGGATTTTTTGTACCCCCGATGATTGGAATATCTTCAACCTTATTTGCGGGGTGGACACAGAAGCGGGTACGTCCTACTAGGCGTTCTGTTAATCCCAGGTCAATGAGCAGTTCGGTAAGGCTTGGTACCAAACTTATAATACGCTGGTAAGGAGATGCCATAGAAGTATATATGGTGGAAGCAGTGATTATGATTACGCTAACTCATTTGACCCCAATATATGGAATTACTGCATTGATTTAGAATTCGCTTGTTTGACCCAAATAGAATGAAGCTGAGAGACTATGAAAGAAAATCTGCAAAAAACTTTCTTAAGAAGGAAAAAATTTGTAATAAGTGTGATTGTATAATCCAAGATATTGATCAAAAAAAGACAAATAATATAAATGAAACGCTCTTTTCTTTTAATTCCATGCTTTGTCCTTCTGGTTACTTCTCTGCTCATAATCTCCTGCTCTCAACGTTCAGGGCCACCAAAAGTGTTAGTGTTTAGTAAAACGGCTGGCTTTTATCACAATTCAATACCGAATGGAATAGAAGCTATTCAAAATCTGGGAGAAGAAAACGGTTTTGAGGTCGATACGACCACTAATGCTTCCATGTTTACCGAGGATACCTTAAAACAATATTCTGCCGTAATATTTTTAAGTACGACCGGCGATGTGCTTGATAAATATCAGGAAGCTGATTTCGAGCGCTACATTCAGGCGGGTGGAGGTTATGTAGGTATCCATGCTGCTGCTGATACAGAATATGAGTGGGGATGGTACGGACGGATGGTCGGTGGATATTTCCTAGATCATCCCGGTATTAATGATCCGCATCCAAATGTACAGGAGGGAGTGGTGCACGTAGAAGACTCAACGCATGCATCCACAGAATTTTTGCCGAATCCCTGGCAGCGAACGGACGAATGGTACAGCTATAAAGAGTTCAATGATGAGGTCAATGTCCTTTTAACTGTTGATGAAGACAGCTACGAGGGCGGAGCTGATATGGGATATCACCCGATGGCATGGTATCATGAATATGACGGTGGACGCGCCTTCTATACTGGATTAGGACATACCAAGGAGTCTTTTACGGAAGATCTCTATTTGGATCATATCCTGGCAGGGATCGAATATGCGATTGGAGAAAATGAAAAACTGAACTATGACGAAGTTGCAACGCATCGTGTACCTGAGGCAAACCGGTTTTCTAAAACTCAACTGGTTGGCGGGGAATTTTTTGAGCCGGTAGAAATGACTATTCTCCCGAATCTGGATATATTGATTGCCCAGCGGCGGGGTGAAATATTATTGTACAGCAACAAGGATTCATCGCTTAGCGAAGTGGGTTATCTCGATGTATACTGGGAGACAGATGAGCCCAACGTGAATGCGGAAGAAGGATTACTCGGTATTAAGGCTGACCCCAACTTTGAAGAGAATAATTATGTATATGCTTTTTACAGTCCGGCTGATACGTCGGTGAACCGTCTTTCGCGCTTCGTATTTGATGGCGATACGCTTACCTCAGAAACCACTATATTGCAATTCTATTCCCAAAGGGACATATGCTGCCATACGGGCGGATCCATTGCATTTGATAGCGAAGGATTACTTTATCTTTCAACCGGTGATAATTCTACTCCCTTCGATCAGCCTGATGAGCCATATACTCTGGATGGTTATGCACCACTGGATGAGCGTGAAGGATTTGAACAGTACGATGCCCAACGTTCGTCTGGAAATACCAATGATCTGCGCGGTAAAATTTTACGTATCCGAGTAAATGAGGATGGCAGCTATGACATCCCGGAAGGAAATTTATACCCCCCGGGGAAAGAAGGTACCCGTCCAGAAATTTATGTGCAGGGTAACCGAAACCCTTACCGGATATCTGTTGATCAGAAAAACGGCTATCTCTATTGGGGAGAAGTGGGGCCGGATGCCGATAACGACAGCTTGGATACGAGAGGTCCCAAGGGGTATGATGAGATTAATCAAGCTCGGGAAGCCGGTTTTTTTGGATGGCCGATGTTTAT
>JBEPXF010000191.1:0-6347 GCA_041642075.1 Fodinibius sp. | reverse complement strand
ATTGTGGCGGCATCCTGGCTAGAGGAAGAAGAAGGATTACCAATATTGGCAAAAGCCGGAGAAAAACCGCTTGACCGATGGATCGCCCCTACATTTAATGCAGCTATGGCTCATATCAAAGGAGAGTCATATGAGCCACCTGCGGAACAGGACGAGATTGAGGAAACGGATCTGGAAGGAGCCGATCGTGAACTTTTTGTTCAGGGTAAGGAAATTTATAACCAAGAAGGAAGCTGTGCCACCTGCCATCAGCCTGATGGGCAGGGGCTGACGAACTCCGGATTTCCACCGTTGGCGGAAACCAACTGGGTGTTGGGAAGTGAGGAACGGCTGATTAAATTGGTACTGAAAGGGTTGCAAGGTCCCATTGAGGTATTGGGGGAATCATATCCGGGACAGGTACCAATGACTCCCTTTGGAGGCATGCTCGAAGATGAGGAGGTTGCCGCTGTGCTCACCTACGTGCGCAATGCATTTGGTAACGAGGCGTCTCCCATTTCTCCCGATAAGGTAAAACAGGTGCGGGCCTCCGTTGAAGACAAGGAGGGCTTTTACACTCCTGAAGAATTGTTGGACGAACATCCTCTGGAAGATTGATGTAGAGTTAAATGGTATATCCTTTTATCGGGACTTCATAAATTAATACTGATTAACAAAATATGTAGCTTTTAATTTCCTAAATGAGATGTTAAGATCTTTTAATATTTATATAACAATTCTGGTTTGTCTTCTGCTCTCAGTAGAAAGTGGGATGGCACAACAACCGAATATTGTATTTATATTTGCTGATGATCTGAGCTATCATGATGTAGCAACTTACGGGAATGACGAGGTTCGAACACCGAATATTGACGCTCTTGCTGATGAGGGTATTCAGTTCAATCGTGCTTACAACATGGGATCCTGGAGTCCGGCTGTTTGCGTTCCCAGCCGGACTATGTTAAATACCGGGAAGTATGTCTGGAATGCTAGGCGTACCAGTGAAGATGATTACATGTCAGAATTTAAACAAAAAGATTTTTGGAGTCAGAGGATCAAGCAGGCTGGTTACAGCACGTATTTTACAGGTAAGTGGCATATTCCTGGTCTTGATCCCGATGAGCTTTTTGATCATGTTGTTCATGTTCGTCCGGGTATGCCGGAACAGACTGAGGCAGGATATAATCGTCCTCACAAGGGTAAAGAGGATCCTTGGAGTCCATACGATCCGGAATTTGGGGGTTTCTGGGATGGAGGAACACACTGGTCTGAGGTGCTTGCTGACGATGCATTAAATTTTATCGACCATGCCTCTGAACGCGATGACCCGTTTTTTATGTATTTGGCTTTTAACGCTGCTCATGATCCTCGGCAATCGCCGAGGAGTTATGTTGAGTCTTATGATCCGACTGAATTGAAGATCCCGCCTAATTACCAACAGGAATATCCCTATAATGAAGCAATAGGTTCCGGTCGGGATTTGCGTGACGAGCGCTTGGCTCCATTTCCGCGCACCAAATATGCGGTTGGCGTGCAACGGCAGGAATATTATGCTATTATTTCTCACATGGATGAGCAGATAGGAATTATTCTTGATAAACTGGAGGAGAGTGGTAAAATCCAGAATACGATTATTATATTTACTGCCGACCACGGACTTGCGGTGGGGCAACACGGGCTTATGGGGAAGCAGAACATGTATGAACACTCATTAAGAGTGCCGTTTATCATGACAGGTCCTGGCATACCTCAAGGTGAGAAGAATCAAACTCCGATCTACCTGCAGGATGTAACACCGACTACGATTGAACTTGCAGGTGGTGAAGTACCAGATTCCTATCAATTTCAATCCTTACTTCCGTTGATTCGTGGGGATTCAACACAGCACTATTCCGCCATTTATGGCACTTACCTAGATAAACAGCGATCTGTTATTGAATGGCCTTATAAACTCATCCTGTATACTAATATAGAGAAAGTACGCTTATATAACTTGGAAGAGGATCCATACGAAACAGAGGATTTGGCTGATGAGGAAGATTTGAAGCCAGTTATTCAAGACCTCATGGAACGCCTTGTAGAACTGCAGGATAAAACGGGAGATCAACTTGACCTAAACGAATATTTTGTTAGATGGTTCTAATATCCATGCATTTGAAAAAAATAATTACAAACTAAAGCCTATTTTTATTATGACTGATATACCTTTTCGATTTGGAGCAGAAGTGTATACGTGGTTTATGGATGGCAACGGGAAAGCCCACGAGGGGGAGCTGGGGCACATGATCGAGGTGACCGCCCGGGCGGGGTTCGAGAGCATTGAACCGATCGCCTACTGGATGGGAGAACTTTCCGATCCGGACCGGCTGCAGGCCAAGCTAGATGAGCAGGGTATTGAGCTGGCCGCCATCGCTCTGACACTGGGCTGGAACAACCCGGAAGAGACGGAGGAGGAGCGCAGGAAAGCCGACGAGATTATTGAACTCACCTCGAGGTTCCCGGGCGCCATGCTGTGCCTAGTGCACGAGCCGGCTGGCCGTCATGACGTAGAAGAGCGTCGAAAGAATCTTGTAGCGAACCTGAATACCGTAGCAAGCCGTGCGGAAGAACAGGGAGTTGAATGTACGTTTCATCCCAATTCCCCCGCCTCTTCAATTACCCGTACCGAGAAGGACTACGATACCATCCTTCCGGGGCTGGATTCCAATGTGATCGGTTGGACACCGGATGTCGGCCATATTATCAACGGCGGGATGGACCCGCTGGCCAAGATGAAGGAGTATGAATCGCTAATTAACCTGGTTCATTACAAAGACTGGGTTGGAGAGCACCAGTTCGCTCTGATGGGCGAAGGCAAAGTGGACTTTGTCGGGATCACCCAGTGGTTGGCCGATATCGGCTTCGACGGATGGGTTATCTGCGAGGATGAGGCGCCCAAAGCCGTCGATCACCCCGATGAGGTTACCCTGCACGATGGGCAGTGGATTAAAAACGACCTGTTGCCGGCGATAAACTAATTATCACAATTGAATTAAGAGAATACGATGCCATACGTAGAGTCAAACGGAATACAAATCTATTACGAAGAGCGCGGCAGTGGAGATCCACTTATTCTTATTATGGGAATTACCGCCCCGGGAGAGGTATGGGAGGACCATGCGTCTTTTTGGGAGCAGGATTTTCGATGCATTCAGGTCGATAATCGCGGGGTCGGCCGCTCTGACAAACCGGAAGGTCCTTACACAATGGCTCAGATGGCCGATGATTACGCGGGCCTGATGGATGCGTTGGATATCCACCGGGCACGCGTAGTGGGCGTCTCAATGGGCAGCCCTATCGCCCAGCAGCTGGCCCTGCGCCACTCGGAGAAGGTAAGTAGTATCGTACAGATGTGCCCTTGGGCGCGCTGTGACCGAAAGGCGGAGGCAATTTTCCGGCACATGGTCCAGGCCAAAGCCCACCTGCGCCCCGAAGATTTCCAGCAGTTTATCCAGCTGCTGATCTTTGATAAAACCACGTGGGATGATGACGAGGAATACCAGGGGCTGCTGGAAGGCCAAAAAGAGGCCGCCCTTGACCCGCGCCCGCAACCCCTGCACGGGCTGGAGGGACAGGCCGAGGCCTGTATTACTCACGATGTTCTGGATAAATTGCAGGGTATTATCCAGCCGAGTCTGGTCATTGGAGGCGAGGAAGATACCTTTACTCCTACTTGGATGGCCCACGAAGTAGCAGAGGCCCTTCCGAATAGCGAACTATATCTGTACCCGGACTCCGGGCACGCCTTCCACTGGGAGAACCTCGAGGACTTCAATCCCAGAGTACGCGATTGGCTGAAGGAACACGGGTAGCGTCCTTAGTATAATCGGTAAAGCTTTAATCATAAATTTCTTACTGTACCAATGATTCTACTACGGATGATTAAATATACTCTTACTGCTACGGTCCTGTTGCTATTAATTGCGACTGGAACTTCAAGTTTTAGTACGAAAGCAGAGTCTATCCTTAGCTATGAGGATAAAGCCTCACTGAGTGTGTTGGTATTTTCAGGTACAGGATGGTATCGTCATGAGGAAATTCCATTAATTAATGGTTGGCTTGTCAGGATGGGAGCCGAGCATCAGATGCAGGTAGATGTAACGGAAACCCCTGAAGATGTTAGCAAAGAATCTCTTCGAGAATACGATGTATTGCTTATCAACAATGCCAATGAACTGGACGAGGTGTTTAACCAAGAACAACGTACAGCCATACGGAAATGGTATCAAGCCGGGGGTGGAATTGTAGGCTTACATGCTGCCCTGGTCCATCAACAGGGATGGACATGGTTTTCAGAATTAGGAGGTTGTGATTTTGAGAGTGATTCAAATTACCAACGGGCAAAAGTTATGGTAGACCCGGAAGCCCGGGATCATCCAGCTGTCAAAGGATTTGGTCCGGAGTTTTGGTATTCGGCCGATTGGCACAACCACACGCGCTCCGTTACCGGAATGGAGGGTGTACAGGTATTGCTTCGGGTAGATGAATCAACCTATGAGCCAGTCCGGGATTATTTTTTGAAACAAGGGGCCCAACCAATGGGGGATGATCATCCGGTATCTTGGGTTCGTAAATACGATGGAGGCCGGTTTTTCTATACCGAATTAGGTCATGATTTACGTTCTTTGGATACCGAATTCGGGCGCATGCATATTCTAGAAGCTATTAAATGGGCCGCAAAAAGTATTCCCGAATAATGTAAAGGAATATATGATTTAAAAAATGTTATGTATTATTTAACGGTCGGGATATTATCTTTTAAGGATGAAATAAAAAAAATATTATGGCGTATAGCTGCTTGCTAAGTTTAGTAACCGGGAGTTTTTATTACGGAAAAGAAAAATTACATACCTAATCTCAATACTGGCATAATGGAAAACAGATTATATCGGAACAAAAAAACATTTGGAAAAAGACTAGTCTCCCTGATGGCGGGGATTTTATTTTTAACTTTTGCCAGTCTACAATTAGTTCAGGCCCAGCAGGGTTCGGAGTGGATCTCCTACGAACCAGAGGAAGGACCGGGTAGCGGGAAACATATTGTACTGGTTAGTGGAGATGAAGAATATCGATCGGAAGAAGCGTTGCCGTTGCTGGCTGAGATTCTGGCGAAGCACCACGGGTTTAAAACGACCGTACTCTTTGCCATCGATCCGGAAACAGGTCAGGTAGATCCCGAACATCAGACCAATATTCCGGGATTAGAGAATCTCCAATCTGCGGATCTGATGGTTATTTTTACCCGGTTCCGCGAGCTGCCAGACGAGCAGATGAAATACATTCACGAATACCTGCAGGCTGGAAAACCGGTAGTAGGGATACGTACGGCCACTCACGCCTTTATGTATAAACGGAATCCCGATAGCCCTTACGCACATTACGACTTTCAAAGTACTGAGAAGGGCTGGGAAGATGGATTTGGTCGTCAGATTCTTGGAGAGACCTGGATTGACCACCACGGGGTGCATGCCGAAGAAGGGACGCGGGCTATTGTCGACGGCATTATGGAGCGTCACAATCATGCTATTCTCCGGGGCGTAGAAGATATTTGGGGAAAAACAGATGTGTACGGTACCCGCGAGCTGCATGGAGATGCTCAGGTGTTGCTTCGAGGATTGTCCACGAAGGGTATGACTCCGGAAAGTCGAATTAATTGGGAAAAATCATCGATGCCTGTTGCCTGGATAAAAGAATACACGAGTGACTTGGGAAATACCGGCCGAGTTTTTACGACCACGATGGGAGCTTCCATTGAACTGGTAAGTGAAGATCTTCGAAGATTGATCGTAAACGGTTGTTACTGGGCACTGAACATGGATCAGCACATACCAGAGGAGAGTAATGTGGAAATTATCGGGGATTTTGATCCCACCATGTTTGGTTTTGGGGATCACAAAAAGGGATTAACCCCGTCAGATTTTAAATAAGTAGGGTAAATTCAGCTTGTGATCGTATATCCAGAATCCTGTTATTGATACTTTGGGCAGATGTAGCACTTTAGTGATGATGAAATAACGTATCAGCATATGTAACCAGATACAATAGGATTACACATAAAAAAAGATTGAGCTTTAGATCAAATTGTTTGGCATTTAAAAGTTAATCGTAGATAGTCAATTTTAATTCAAAATAAAATTATTATGACAAAAGTAGGATTTAATTTACTCGCTTGGTCAGCAGTCATTTCGGAAGAGCTTCTTCCCACGGTTGAGCGGTTAAAAGAAATTGGATACGACGGTATTGAAATATTTTTGGGAGTTGAAGATGAAGAACTATACAAAAAGTTCGGTAAAGAGGTGGAGGATCTGGGACTTGAACTGAACTGCGTG